>JAFTFC010000183.1 GCA_017449725.1 Prevotella sp.
AACCGAAGATAAGCATTCGCACAAAGTGCATAACGTATGGCCAATAACACGAACCTCGGTGCTGCGAAGGCGGCAAAGAACGATGAGTTCTATACGCAGTATGCCGACATTCAGAAGGAGGTGAATGCCTATCTGGAAGATAACCCCGACACGTTCCGTGACAAGACGGTGCTGCTGCCGTGCGACGACCCGGAGTGGAGCAAGGGCGGAAGCACAGATATAGAAAACTGCCAGATGTTGTGCAAGACACATAACAGGGCAAAAGGGAATAGATAACACTTATTTATTAATCATTACCATTATGAAAGCATTAATCAAACATTTTTTAATTGCCACTGCAATTTCATTATCATTTTCCTCCTGTGCAACAATAGTAGCAGGCGGTAGTCCCAAAATTTCAATAGACGGAGATACAAGGGAACCTGTAACTATCATTACAGAGAAGCAAACTTATCCCAATGTGATGCTCCCATATACTGTACAGGTTAACCGCCACCACATTGATGGCCAACGTATACAAATACAGTCTGAGAATGGTGCTTATAGGGATGTCGTTCTTGAGAAGAAGGTGAATAGCTGGACTTGGGGTAATATTCTTATTGGCGGTTTAATAGGCTGGACTGTCGATTTGATTACCAATTGCGTAGCCAAGCCATCAAAGCCTAACTACTATATAGAGAAAAGAACTGAATGACGACAAGAACATACTGCCGCTGAAACGTATCTCTTTCCTGGGAAATAACGAGTGAAGATAAAAGATGCAGGGCTGATGAATAGTCCTGCATCTTCCACAATTAACTACAGAGCAATGGGAACAATTACGTAGAGAGTGTCCTGCTGGGCGTCCTTTGAGGTAGTGCCAGTGGAGCTGGTCGGTCATTATCTTAATTATGAAAGCGCAAAAACGATATTAAATTTTATTCTCAAAATTTTGCTAAGCCAATATTTCTGTTTATATTTGTCCTCGAAAATCCTAACATCTATCAACCAATAACACCCAAACAATTATGAAGAAATTGAATTACTTTACAACATTTCTGTTCATTGCAGCAGCCTTCACATTAAACTCCTGTGGTGGAGACGGCGACGGAGACAGTGGTAATGGTATTAGTGACAACATCCAGTCTTTAATGTATGAATTGGAAGGCACATGGGTTGCTACACGCTACTACGTTTATGATGTAGAATATAGCGAATATCAATTAGATATAGCATATCCTCAGGTTTCTATAAACTTCACGGCTGATGGACAATGTACTGTTCATAGCTCTGGTCCGGAAAATTATCTTAACTACGGAGGTATAGACGACCTCGAATGGGCAAATCCTTTCTATGGGTTTACTGGAGTAACCGGCAAATACCTTATTTACGAAGATTCTGAGTACTTGAGTATATGGGAAGAAAATGGAAAATCTACCTACTTTAATTATTATTCCATTGGCAGCAATACTCTGAGGCTTGGTAATACTGGATATTTTGGCTTAGAAGAGATTTTTGTATTTGAACGTAACGGTTCGGGATATGTTCCATATTACCATTCGGATGATGACGATGATTCGGGTTCGGGCTCTGGTAGTGGTTCGGGCTCTGGTAGTGGTTCGGGCTCTGGTACATGTGGTGGTAGTACTAGCAAAACTTGTACGCTTTGCGGCGGAGTAAAGACCTGTTACAACCAGAATAGCCCAAACAGTAAACTCTATTGCCTCGGAACGGGTAACTGTCGCTTCTGCAATGGTGCCGGCTACACATGGGGTATGGGCTACTCGTCAAAGATTGAGTGCAGCACCTGCCATTGGAGCGGTGACTGCCAGAAATGTAACGGCACGGGAAAATGTAGCCGTTGCAACGGAAAAGGAACCATATAATACCTATTGCTCACCGGAACCCTGTCTCGGTGAGCACTTCTAAACAAACTCCACCCTTGCCAAGAGCAGGCTGCAAGGGTGGAGTATATTGTTATATAGTGTTACCCGATGGCAATTAGCTTGTTATCGGGTAAATCGTTTCTGACAGGATGAGCGAAGGAGATGGCTTTACCATTAAAAACGGAAGTGGTATTGATGCCGCGACGCTGGAACTCGTCAATGAGTGCCTGGTCGTGGTAAACTCGCATAGAGAACCTGCCCCGGCATTCTTACTTCCGCTCAAACTTGAAGATGGTGTGGGAGCGGAAAGTGGTGCCGGGACGGAGAACGGTAGTGGGGAAGTGGGGCTGGTTGGGAGAATCGGCGTAGTGCATCGTCTCAAAGCAGATGCCGGAGCGGCGGGGATACATAGTGCCGCCCTTGCCGCGCATATTGCCCTTCAGTCCGTTGCCGGCATAAACGTGCAGGGCGGGTTCGGTGGTGTAGACAGTCATGCGGATGTTGGTGTCATCATCTTCTATCCAGGCTATTGGGGCGGTTCCATCGGTCTCGGGAAGTGCAAAGCTGTGGTCGTAGCCTCCGGTGATGCTCAGTTGTTCGTCGTAGTCGTAGAGGCGCTCACCCACAAGGTGGGGCTGGCGGAAGTCGAAGGGCGTACCATCGACCCGCATGAATCGTCCGTCGAGGTTCTTGTTCTTATCGAAAGTAGCGATGGAATCGCTGAAAATCCACATCCGCTCGGCGGTGATGGGCTTTGCGTGGTTGCCCGAGAGATTGAAGAAAGAGTGGTTGGTGAAGTTTATGACAGTAGGTCGGGTGGTAGTTGCCTCGTAGTCTATCCGCAGGGCGTTGTCGTGGGTAAGGCGGTAGGTTACCCGTACCGTCAGTTCACCGGGAAAACCATTCTCGCCGTCTGCTGAGATGTACTTCAGGGTCAGGGTAGAGTCGGTCTTGCTGTCCAGTGACCAAAACCTGTCAGCAAAGGCGGGATAGCCTCCGTGCGACGTCACTCCCTTACCATTCTCCTGAAGTTTGAAAGTTTCTCCGTCGAGGGTGAACTGTGCGTGGTTTATGCGTCCTACGTAGCGTCCAACAACAGCCCCGAAATTCTGCTTATGGCGGTGGTAATCCTCAAGATCGTCAAAGCCAAGTACCACGTCGGTACCCTTGAATACTAGCGACACGAGTCGTGCTCCGTAGTTAGTCACCGAAGCCTCCATTCCCTTGTCGTTCTTAATGGCGTACGACTCAAAGGTCTGTCCCGTTGCCGCCATAGCCATTATCACCGCTCCTATAATTCCAATAGTCCTTTTCATAGTGGGGACAAAGATACGATTAAAATCCAAAATGTCCAAATTTCCTTTGCTGTTTTAGAAAGAATATTTATCTTTGCAGATGCTAAAGCAATAATCTTAAGGATAAGACTATGGAACAACCGAGGGTAAAGATAAGATGTAAGAACAATGGAAGAGAAGTGATGGTTCATGTTGGGAGCACGCTTGAAGAGGTGTTTCCGCTGTTCGGGCTGGAGATGAAGTACAGACCGACCAGTGCTACTGTCAATAATAAGGTGGAGGGAATGCACTACAGGATTTACCGTCCTAAGGATGTTGAGTTTCTCGATCTGCATTCGCCATCGGGTCTGCGTACATATACCCGTACGCTGTTCTTCGTGCTGTCGAAGGCTGCGCACGACCTGTATCCGCAGTGTAAGGTGAAGATAGACATTCCGGTGTCTAACGGTTACTACGTAGATCTGGAGATAGGACGCGAGGTTACTGAGGACGATGTGGAGAAGATACGTCGGAGGATGCAGGAGATAATAGATGCCGATCTGCCGGTGCACCGTCACGAGGCTACGGCGGAGGAAGTGGCGGAGATGTTCCGTGAGATGGGTGCCCACTCTAAGGTGAAGCTCTTGGAGAGCACGGGTAATTTATACTCTGTTTACTACGACCTCGACGGGTATCTGGACTATTACTACGGCATCTTGCTTCCGCGAACAGGCTATCTGAAACTGTTCGGACTGGTGAAGTACTTCGACGGAGTGCTCCTGAGGGTGCCGACCAGCGAAGACCCCTCGCGACTGGGAAAGATGATTCGTCAGGACAAGATGTTCGAACTGTTCCGGGAACACCACCGCAGACAGGAGATTCTCGGCATGACCACCGTTGGCGACCTTAACGAGGCTATTCGGGCGGGGCATTCCAAGACAATAGTGACCGTTAGCGAAGCCTTGCAGGAGAAAAAGATAGCACGCATTGCCGAGGAGATAGCGCAGAGAGACAAGGTGAGGATGGTGCTCATCGCCGGTCCGTCGAGCAGCGGCAAGACAACCACCTGCAAGCGAATATCCATACAACTCGTTACCAACGGCATAAAGCCTGTACCAATATCCCTTGACGACTACTTCGTAGACAGGGACAATACACCTCGCGACGAGAAGGGTGACTACGACTTCGAACACCTGCACTCACTGAATATCCCGCTGCTCAACCAGCAGCTCGAGGCGCTCTTTGCCGGTGAGGAAGTGGAATTGCCGAGGTATAACTTCCCGCAGGGCAAGAGCGAATGGAGCGGACGGAAACTGCGGCTCCACGACGACGAAATTTTGGTGGTTGAAGGTATTCATGCCCTGAATCCAGAACTGACGGCACAGATTCCCGAAGAACAGAAGTTCCGCGTGTATGCTTCGGCACTCACGACGATGCTTCTCGACTCGCATAACTACATCCCCACTACCGACAACCGACTGCTGCGCCGCATTATCCGCGACTACAAATACCGCGGTGTGGATGCCCGCGAGACTATCCGCCGATGGGCGAGTGTGAGGGCAGGCGAGAACAAATGGATTTTCCCCTATCAGGAGAATGCAGACGTGATGTTCAATACCGCTATGATATTCGAGTTGGGAGTGATAAAGAGTCAGGCAGAACCTCTGCTCGAGCAGGTGCCCGAGAACTGTCCCGAGTACACCGAGGCATATCGTCTGCGGAAGTTCCTTAAGTATTTCCATTCTATTCCGGCAGACATTGTGCCGCCGACATCGTTGCTGAGGGAGTTCCTCGGCGGAAGTTCGTTTGAGTATTGACGGAGAAAGAGAATAATCATCAGTGAAATATGCATAAATGATGCAGAAAAGTGAATTTTTATTGAAAAAGTTTGGTTGTTTCAATAATTATTCAGAACTTTGCAGGCTGAAAAGTGAAGAATTCAAGGATTGAAAAGAAATAATATGTCAGACAAAATTGAAGTAAAGGAACTGGACAACGTGGTTGTCCGCTTTTCAGGAGACTCCGGCGATGGTATGCAACTTGCCGGAAACATTTTCTCGACGGTAAGTGCCACCGTTGGTAACGGCATCTCTACATTCCCCGACTATCCGGCAGACATCCGTGCCCCGCAAGGATCGTTGACTGGTGTGAGTGGTTTTCAGGTGCATATCGGTGCCGGAAAAGTGTATACGCCGGGTGACAAGTGCGATGTGCTGGTGGCTATGAATGCCGCTGCGTTGAAGACACAGTATAAATATGCAAAACCGCAGGCGACAATTATTATAGATACCGATTCGTTTGGTGAGAGCGACCTTAAGAAAGCCGCTTTCCAAACCGACGACTATCTCGGCGAGATGGGTATAGATCCCGACCGTGTTATCCAGTGCCCGCTGACAACTATAGTTAAAGAGTGCCTGAAAGACACCGGTATGGATAATAAGGCAATACTGAAATGCCGTAACATGTTCGCCCTGGGACTGGTGTGCTGGCTTTTCAACCGCGACCTTGAACTGGTGAACAACTTCCTTCGTGAGAAGTTCGCCAAGAAACCCCAGATAGCAGAAAATAATATAAAGGTGGTGCAGGCAGGTTATGACTATGGTCACAACACCCATTCGAGTGTACCCGCCACCTACCGTATAGAGTCTAAGGACAAAGTGCCCGGACGTTATATGGACATCACTGGTAACAAGGCGACAGCCTATGGACTTATTGCAGCTGCCGAGAAGGCAGGACTGCGCCTCTATCTTGGTTCTTACCCCATTACCCCCGCGACCGACATCCTGCATGAACTGGCTAAACATAAGTCGTGTGGAGTGATTACGGTGCAGTGCGAAGACGAAATCTCGGGTTGTGCCAGTGCCATCGGAGCATCATTTGCCGGAGCCCTGGCAGTAACGAGCACGTCGGGTCCTGGCATCTGCCTTAAGTCAGAGGCAATGAACCTCGCCGTTATTGACGAGTTGCCGCTGGTTATTGTCGACGTACAGCGCGGTGGTCCCTCAACCGGACTTCCCACCAAGAGCGAGCAGACCGACCTGTTGCAGGCTCTCTACGGACGAAACGGAGAAAGTCCTATGCCTGTAATCGCTGCCACCAGTCCTACCGACTGCTTTGACGCTGCTTACGAGGCTGCCAAGATAGCCCTGGAGCATCTCACGCCGGTGATTCTCCTCACTGATGCCTTTATTGCTAATGGTTCGGCAGCATGGAAGCTCCCGACTATGGAAGGTTTACCCAAGATTCAGCCTCACTATGCAACGCCTGAAATGAAAGGCAACTACACTCCGTACTTCCGTGATGAAGAGAGTCGTGTACGCTACTGGGCAATCCCCGGACAGGAGGGTTATACCCATATCCTTGGAGGTCTGGAGAAAGACGGCAAGACCGGTGCCATCTCGACTGAGCCGGAAAATCACAACATTATGTGCCATCTGAGGGCAGAGAAGGTGGAGCGAATCCCCGTGCCCGACGTGGAAGTACTTGGTGACAAGGAAGATGCCGACCTGCTCATCGTGGGCTTCGGTTCTACTTACGGACATCTGGTAAGTGCTATGGACGAACTTCGGAAGAAGGGCTACAAGGTGGCTCAGGCTCAGTTCAAGTTCATCAACCCGCTGCCTAAGAATACCGCAGAGGTGTTGAAGAAGTACCCCAAGGTAGTGGTGGCAGAGCAGAACCTCGGACAGTTCGCTGCCTACCTGCGTTCAAAGGTCGACGGCTTAGTGCCCTACCAGTACAACGAAGTAAAGGGTCAGCCGTTCGTAGTGGAAGAGTTGGTTAAAGCATTTGAGGAAATTGTGAAAAAGTAAAAGGGTAAAAAGGTAAAAAAGTAAAGCCATGAGTAATTATACAGCAAATGATTATAAGAAAGGACAGCCAAGGTGGTGTCCGGGATGTGGTGACCATTTTTTCTTGGCTTCGCTCCACAAGGCGATGGCAGAGGTAGGAGTAGCCCCACACGAGATGGCGGTAATATCGGGTATTGGATGTTCAAGCCGTCTGCCTTACTACGTTAACACCTACGCCATGCAGACCATCCACGGGCGTGCTGCATCGATAGCCACAGGTGCTAAGGTTACCAACCCCAACCTGACTGTTTGGCAGGTTAGTGGCGATGGTGACGGACTGGCAATCGGAGGTAATCACTTCATACATGCTATGCGTCGTAACATCGACCTGAACATGATACTGCTCAACAACCGTATCTACGGTCTGACTAAGGGACAGTACTCACCTACTTCTCCCCGTGGGTTCGTGTCTAAGTCTTCGCCCTACGGAACTGTTGAGGATCCGTTCCGTCCGGCAGAACTCTGCTTCGGTGCACGCGGTCGGTTCTTTGCACGTTCGGTGGCTACCGACAATGCAGAGACCGTAGCTATACTGAAGGCAGCCTATGAGCACAAGGGAGCCGCTGTGTGCGAGATTCTCCAGAACTGCGTTATCTTCAACGACGGATGCCACGATGCCGTATACAATAAGGAAGGCAGAAAGAAAAATGCCATCTATGTGCGCCACGGTGAGAAACTCGTCTTCGGTGAGAACAACGAATACGGACTCGTTCAGGAAGGTTTCGGACTCAAGGTGGTTGAGATTGGCAAAGACGGCTATACTATTGACGATGTTCTCGTTCATGATGCTCACTGCGAAGACAATACCTTGCAGTTGAAGCTCGCCATGATGTCTCCAGAGGACGGGTTCCCTGTTGCCCTCGGAGTAATTCGTGACGTTGAGGCTCCTACCTACAACGATGCCGTTCATCAGCAGATAGCGGAAGTTTCGGAGCAGAAGAAGTACCATAACTTCATGGAGTTGCTCGAGACCAATGATACCTGGGAAGTGAAATAAACGAAATACTATTGCCATGAAAGTAACGAATTTTGCGGAGACCAACAGCGTTGTGAACCTGTATCTCTCGGAGTTGCGCGACAAGAAGTACCAGCAGAACCGTCTGCTGTTCCGTAATAACATCCGCCGCATCGGTCAGGCGATGGCATTTGAACTCTCTAAGACGCTTGAGTACAAAGCCAAAACCATTACCACGCCGCTGGCGACAATCGATATGCAACTTCCTAAGGACGAGTTGGTTATCGCCACGGTGCTGAGGGCAGGACTACCCTTCCACGAAGGGTTCCTCGACACTTTCGACCATGCCGAGAATGCCTTTATCTCAGCCTATCGTATGTACACCAACCGTGAGCATACCGAGGTGGGAGTCCATGCCGAGTATATGGCGACACCAAGCATCAAGGGCAAGACTCTCGTAATTGTCGATCCTATGCTGGCAACAGGCGGTTCTATGGCGGCAGCAATAGAGGCTTTGGTGAAGACAGGAAAGCCCAAGAAGATACATGTTGCGTGTGTCATCGCTGCTCCCGAGGGAATCGAAGTAATCAAGGAAGTACTTCCCGAAGACTCCCACATCTGGTGTGCTGCCATCGATCCGGGCATGAACGAGCATAAGTATATCGTTCCAGGTTTTGGTGACTGTGGCGATTTGTGTTTCGGAGAGAAACTTTAAAAGTGCCTTCCGAGATTGTCAACTCCGCGTTACAAATATCAAGCAAAAACCTGTTTTTTAAACTCTTTAACCTAAAATAGGGGGGTAGAAAGGTAAAAAAATGCCGTTTCTGCCCCCTTAATTGTTATTTTATTTGTAATTTTGCAGCCGAAAAAGGAAAAATAAGGCAAAAAGATTACAATAAACACTTAATATTTAGGAAAATATGGCAAAGTTAGATTTAACACAGTACGGTATTACAGGTTCGACTGTAATCGCACACAATCCATCTTATGAGTTCCTCTTCGAGGAGGAGACAAAGGCAGAGCTTACAGGTTATGACAAGGGTCAGAATACTGAGCTTGACGCTGTTAACGTGATGACCGGTATCTATACAGGTCGTTCGCCTAAGGATAAGTACATCGTTGACGACGCCAAGAGCCACGACAACGTATGGTGGACAACTGAGGAGTACAAGAACGATAACCACCCTATGTCAGAGGACGTATGGGCAAAGGTTAAGGACATCGCCATCAAGGAACTTTCCAACAAGCAACTCTATGTAGTAGATGCTTTCTGCGGTGCTAACGAGGCAACTCGTCTGGCAGTGCGCTTCATCGTAGAGGTAGCATGGCAGGCACACTTCGTAAAGAATATGTTTATCCAGCCTACAGCAGAGGAACTCGAGAAGTTCGAGCCCAACTTCGTTATCTACAATGCTTCAAAGGCAAAGGTAGAGAATTACAAGGAACTGGGCCTGAACTCTGAGACCTGTGTTGCTTTCAATACAACAAGCCGCGAGCAGGTTATCATCAACACATGGTACGGCGGTGAGATGAAGAAGGGTATGTTCTCTATGCAGAACTACTATCTGCCTCTCCAGGGCATCGCTTCAATGCACTGCTCTGCAAACACTGACATGGAGGGTAAAAATACTGCTATCTTCTTTGGTCTGTCTGGAACAGGTAAGACAACACTTTCTACAGACCCGAAGCGTCTGCTTATCGGTGACGACGAGCACGGATGGGACGATGAGGGCGTGTTCAACCTCGAAGGCGGCTGCTACGCTAAGGTTATCAACCTTGACAAGGAGTCTGAGCCTGATATCTATAACGCTATCCGTCGCAATGCTCTTCTTGAGAACGTGACAGTTGCTGCTGACGGTAAGATAGACTTCGCAGACAAGAGCGTTACTGAGAACACACGTGTAAGTTATCCTATCAACCACATCGAGAAGATTGCTCAGAAGGTTAATGGCAAGAGTGCTGGTCCTGAGGCTAAGAACGTTATCTTCCTCTCGGCTGATGCATTCGGTGTACTGCCTCCAGTATCAATCCTTACTCCGGAGCAGACGAAGTACTACTTCCTGAGCGGTTTCACTGCTAAGTTGGCTGGTACAGAGCGCGGTATCACCGAGCCTACTCCTACATTCTCTGCTTGCTTCGGTCAGGCATTCCTTGAACTGCATCCCACAAAGTATGCTGAGGAGCTCGTTAAGAAGATGGAGAAGAGCGGTGCTAAGGCATACCTCGTAAACACAGGTTGGAACGGTACCGGCAAGCGTATCTCTATCCGCGATACTCGTGGTATCATTGACGCTATTCTTGGCGGCGCTATCCTGAATGCTCCTACAAAGAAGATTCCTTACTTCGACTTCGAGGTTCCGACAGAACTCGAGGGCGTAGACACTAACATCCTCGATCCTCGCGACACTTATGCTGATCCCGCAGAGTGGAACAAGAAGGCAGAGGATCTGGCTGCTCGCTTCATCAAGAACTTCAAGAAGTACGAGGGCAACGAGGCCGGTAAGGCTCTGGTCGCTGCAGGTCCG
>JAFTFC010000184.1 GCA_017449725.1 Prevotella sp.
AGGTTCTGGTGAAGTTCCTCACCAGCGCCCAGGTAGAGAACGTAAATGTTGAGGAGGAATAAAGACTATGGCATTATTCAGTAAACAAAACAAAGAGGCTCTGACAAATCCGTTAAACCTCGACAACCCTATACTTATTCAGGTATTGGGAATATGTTCGGCACTCGCCGTTACGTCGCAGCTGAAGCCTGCCATCGTGATGGGACTCGCCGTTACGGTAATCACCGCTTTCTCTAACGTGATTATCTCTGTCATCCGCAACACTATCCCCAACCGCATACGTATCGTCGTGCAGCTGGTTGTTGTGGCTGCCCTCGTGACTATTGTGTCACAGATTCTCAAGGCGTTCGCCTACGACGTGAGCGTTCAGCTCTCTGTCTATGTCGGACTGATTATCACCAACTGTATCCTCATGGGACGCCTCGAGGCGTTTGCCATGCAGAACAAGCCCTGGCCCTCGTTCCTCGACGGTATCGGTAACGGACTGGGCTACGCTATGATTCTGGTTATCGTTGGTGCTTTCCGCGAGTTCTTCGGACGCGGCTCTCTTCTCGGCTTCCAGATTATTCCCCAGGGAGCCTACGATGCAGGTTATATGAACAATGGTATGATGACAATGCCGGCAATGGCGCTTATCCTCGTGGGATGCGTTATCTGGATACATCGTGCATACTTTTATAAGGAGAAATAAATTATGGAACACGCAATAAGCTTATTCTTCAGATCCATCTTCGTGGATAACATGATATTCGCGTTCTTCCTCGGAATGTGTTCATACCTCGCCGTTTCGAAGACCGTGAAGACATCTATCGGACTGGGACTCGCCGTGACCTTCGTACTGTTTGTCACTGTCCCCGTCGACTATCTGTTGCAGACAAAGGTACTCGGTCCCGACTGCCTCGTCGAGGGAGTAGACCTCTCTTACCTTTCGTTCATCCTCTTCATTGCCGTAATCGCCGGCATCGTGCAGCTCGTCGAAATGGCTGTCGAGAAGTACTCACCGTCGCTCTATGCTGCGCTGGGTATCTTCCTGCCGCTGATTGCCGTTAACTGTGCCATCATGGGTGCTTCGCTCTTCATGCAGCAACGCATCCTGCTCGACCCCTCCAACTCGCAGGCTATCACCTCAGTTTGGGACGCTATGGTCTATGCCATCGGCTCGGGTCTCGGCTGGACTCTGGCAATCGTGTCGCTCGGTTCCATCCGCGAGAAGATGCAGTAGTGCGATGTGCCCCGTCCTCTCCAGGGACTCGGCATCACCTTCATCACTGTAGGTCTCATGGCTATGGCAATGATGTGTTTCTCAGGTCTTAACATTTAATTTCAGGGAGGTTACAAAGATATGTTAGAATTCATTTCATATAGCATAGGAGTTTTCCTGTTGGTTATCCTCCTGTTGGTTGTTGTCCTGCTGGTGGCTAAGAAGTACCTGTCACCCTCGGGCAACGTTAATATCGAGATCAATGGCGACCGCACCATCAATGTGGCTCAGGGCGCATCACTCATGTCTACGCTCAACGAGAACGGCGTGTTCCTGCCCTCAGCCTGCGGTGGTAAGGCATCGTGCGGACAGTGCAAGGTACAGGTGCTCGAGGGCGGTGGTGAAATTCTCGACTCCGAGAAACCCCACTTCACCCGCAAGGAGATAAAGTCTGGCTGGCGTCTTGGCTGTCAGTGCAAGGTGAAGGGCGACCTCAAGATCCATGTTGACGAGTCTATCCTCGGTGTCAAGGAGTACGAGTGTACCGTCATTTCGAACAAGAACGTGGCTACCTTCATCAAGGAGTTCAAGGTGCAGCTGCCTAAGGGCGAGCACATGGACTTCCTGCCCGGTTCCTACGCTCAGATCAAGATTCCTGCATTCGACTGCATAGACTACGGCAAGGACTTCGACAAGTCACTCATCACCGACGAATATCTGCCCTCATGGGAGAAGTTCAAGATGTTCGACCTTAAATGTAAGAACCCCGAACCTACAATCCGTGCTTACTCTATGGCAAACTATCCGGCAGAGGGCGACGTGTTTATGCTTACCGTTCGTATCGCTACACCACCGTTCAAACCCGACCGCTCGGGCTTCATGGAGGTGAACCCCGGTATTGCTTCGTCTTACATCTTCTCGCTCAAACCGGGCGACAAAGTAATCATGAGCGGACCTTTCGGCGACTTCCATCCTCACTTCGACTCAAAACGCGAGATGATATGGGTCGGCGGAGGTGCCGGTATGGCTCCACTGCGTGCACAGATTATGCACATGACCAAAACTCTCCACACTACCGATCGCGAGATGCACTACTTCTATGGAGCACGTGCCCTCAACGAGGTATTCTACCTCGAAGACTTCCTCGCTCTCGAGAAGGAGTATCCCAATTTCCACTTCCACCTGGCGCTCGACCGTCCCGATCCCGCTGCCGACGAAGCTGGCGTAAAGTATACTCCGGGTTTCGTTCATCAGGTGATGTACAACACCTATCTGAAGGACCACGAGGCTCCCGAGGATATCGAGTACTACATGTGCGGTCCCGGACCGATGTCCAACGCTGTTGTACAGATGCTCGATTCGCTCGGCGTAGAGTCAGAGTCGATTATGTACGATAACTTCGGAGGATAACCAAATCCCCGAATACCCATAACCTGAAAGCCGCGAGGAATCTCTCCCCGCGGCTTTCAGATTTAACTATTATTGAATCAATTTCGAGGAACCTAAAACCAAAAGTTTGGGAGCCCTAAATAGACAAGAGCCGCCGGCGTCTCACGACATCGGCGGCTCTCTAACGGCGCGTTGGTATCAACTAAAAAACTCAAAAAACTAATTTTATAAAAACTCTGTCACCGCACACCTGCGGTGCAGTTTATTGACGGCCTGCCACTGTCTCGCGACAACGGCAAGACCTACTAACAATAACTTAATTAATTACCCACGCGCCATGTTTTTATTCCTCTTCGTCCCAACTGTCGTTGTCCCAAAGAGACGACGGCTTACCCAGAATTTCTTCCGGGTCGCTTGCCTTCTCGCTTGAGTCCATAGTCTTGGGACCAGAAACAACCTGCATTATATGCTCAGTTGTTACAGCATATATTTCTGTAATAGGCTTAATATATCTTCTCATATCAATATTCCTCCTCTGATTACTTGTTTAACATCTTCTTTCCATTCACGATAACTATTCCCTTGTAATCCTTGCCAACGCGCTGACCTGCAAGGTTGTATATAACCCCTGCATTCTTCTGAGTTTCAATACTAGCAATAGCGGTCGCTTCGCCTGAAGGTTCCTCTGCTTCTTCGAAACTAATGAACTGAACACCCTTAGCACCAGAACCAGTCAGGTCAAGATATACCTTACCGGAAGGAATAGCCGCTGCTGTAGAATCCCAGAGATAGAAACCAACGCCCTGAGACTTATTTGCCAGTACGTAGATGTTCGTATCGTCACCAACGACTGTGCCGTCAGAAACCTTAAGTAGGTTAGACGCAGGCGCTGATGCCGAAGCAAGTACCGTAGCGGTCTTTGTGCCCTCACCTTTCAATAGAACAGGAGTATTAGCGGGAACGCTTGTTACCTCACTAAGAGTTGTGCTCGTCGACGCTGCTGTTACTACGTATGCATCGCCCTCTGCGAACTCAACAGCGTAAGGAGTAACGTATGTTGCATAACCAGCAGAAGATACAGACTTGCTTATAGTTGCGGTGGTGCAGTAGTTTGAGTAAGAAATATTTGCAGCTACGTACTTGTAAAGGGTCAATTTATTTATACCGTCACTACCCGAAAGACGGAACAAATCTTTATTGTCTCCTGTTTGATCAGTACGGCAGCATATATATCTTTTTGATCCATTTGTATAAGACAACTGGAACGTACCATCTTCACAATCCTCAAAAACGAAAGCGGTCTTATTACCTGTAGTAGAAGGAACAGATAAATTGGTACTGCTTGAAGAATACAAATATCCATCATTTATATCACCAAAATACCATCCGCCAGTTGCAGTTGTTACAGTAAACCATTTTTTACTATCATCAGCTACATCATCAACGTCTTCTGTAAAAGAGAAGTTCTTTACCCAACTAGAACCTTGCGTTTTTTGGTACATACCCAAAGAATGTGTTGCGTCAATTGCTGTAACTACAATCTTATCTCCAGATGTAAAGGTGTCACCAGCCACCATCTTGGTAAGAGAAGCAGTAGTACCACTTTCCTTTGCCATTACGCAATAATAAGTAATGTCAGCAGTACTTGTTGCTACAGTTGTATATGTAATTCCCGTCTCTGATGCCTGAGGGGTTTCGACTTTATTCGCTTCAGTTACCCAGCCTTTATATACATATCCTTCTGGAATACCACTTGCAGGTGCAGCGAATGTAAGATCATTTCCTTCCTTGACATTATCGGTCTTTATGATAGTTCCATTCACGCTCCAACTGATTGCGTGAGTTATAACGTCGCTAAATGCAGCAGCAATAGTCACGTTGTTTTCTCCCACAGTGAAAGTAGTTTCTTCGTCTGTGGTACTTGCTGGCGTGGCTCCTGTCACGCTCCAACTTGCAAACTCCTTGTTGGTACCAGCCGAAGCAATAATTGTCAGTATTGTTCCTTCTTTTACATAGGAGCCTGATTCTAGCACATCATCACCATTCTTAACTGTAATAGTTCCTCCAGAAGGAGCGGTAACAGTAATAGTACGAGTAGGAATTAATTCGAAATTAGCCGTTACAGTGGCGTCTTCCGTCCCCATTGTAAATGTCGTACTTGAAGATGTAGAATTTGTGAAAGAACCGCTTTCTACATCCTTTGTCCAGTTCTTAAACCGATAATCATTATTTGTAGCTGTTGCTGTTATTGTCTGCGTTCCGTTCTCAGCAATCTTCGTATCCTCTGATGGTGTTACTGTTCCAACACCAACTGGATAAACTGCCATAGATAAGGAGTGCTTTGTTGCCGTTGTGTATGTTACTGTAATTTTATCTAATCTTCCATTTGCAGCTGGTGTAAATACAACCTTATTTGCACTACCATTCCATGTGGCATTGTTATTACTATAAGAAAAAGATGTGGCTGTTGGCGATAAAGCAGAACTTGCAATACTTCCCGATGTGGTATGTATAACAACCTGAGTAATAGTATTAGAACCCGCATCCAACGTGATTGTATTGCCAGTATAATAACGAACCGCATTTCCACTCGTATAATATGTTGGCTTTGTGTTCGTATGAGTACCCTGGGCAAACTGAATTGTGCCGAAATCAGTATTGGTTGATGCTGGCATAACAGTAGTTGTTGTTGCATATCCGGCATAATTTAATTCTTGGGAATCTGCCCACGCACTTGAACTCCCCACCAGCATTGTCACCAGCAGGAGCATTGTTTGTAATAAATGTAGTTTTTTCATTGTTTTTGAATTTTATAATTTAGTTAGTATAGAAATTGTTACGTCTCAAATCTGAGAGTCTGTACTAACTCTTGGGTACAAAAGAAGCGCAGACCTCTCCGTATTCCCAACCGAGGTCTGCGAAAACCTACATATAGCATACGTCAAAGCCTGCGCCCAAAGCGCCAGCTTATGCTATATGTCATTGCTATTGATTCCGTTTTCGAGTTCGCAGTTCGGTTGGGAATATAAGCAAATAATAAGTTTGTGTCCCGCCGTTATAGCAGAATAACGCCTGCAAAGTTATTACAAAAAAACGGAACTGCCAAAGCAATTCCGATTTTTGTTTCTTCATTTTCAAATAATATTATTTTGCAATCTGATTGATTATATTTTTTCCTTGTTCCCTGTCCCTTATTCGTAGAACTTTTTAATCTTGTCGAGATAGCGCTCGCCAATCTGGCGCCCGAGCTGGTAGACGTGGTGCATCTCATCGGGGTCGTGGCTGATGTGGCCAATGGGGATTTTCTCGTCGGGGCGGATTACGAGGCAGCGCCCCTTGCGTTCGGCTTCGGCTACGTAGTCGAGTTCGTAGTTGTACATGTGGTGACGCTCTGCCATAGCACGGATCATGTGCGGATATTTGCGAAGGGCAAGGCGCATGATGGGCATAAGGCGGTTGGGAGTCTTGCGGAAGCCGAGGGGCTGGGTGAGGACGACGACATTGCGGTCGTAGCCCTGACGCTCGAAGTACTCGAGGGGAATGGAGTCGCTGACGCCTCCGTCGAGCAGTTTGATGCCGTCGAGCTCTACGACTTTTGAAACGGCTGGCATAGATGCAGATGCACGAATCCAGTCGTAAGACTCCTCTTCGATGTGGTTAAGGGACTTGTAAACCGGCAGTCCTGTCTCTACGTCGGTGCATACTACGACGAACTCCATGGGGTTACGGTTGTATGCCTCTGCATCGAAGATGTCGTACTGGCGCGGTACTACGTGGTAGCCGAACTGGGCATTGAAGTAGTCGCCCGTAGTGAGGAGCGAGCGGATGCCGCTGTAGCGCGAGTCACGGGCAAAGCGCATGTTGTAGCGGATGGCGCGTCCCGACTGCCGTGACTTATAGTTGCATCCGAAGGCGGCTCCTGCCGACACTCCGATGAGTCCGTTGGGCTGTATGTCGTGCTCCATCATTACATCGATAACGCCTGCCGACCAGAGTCCGCGCATTGCTCCACCTTCGAGAACGAGTCCTTTTTTCATGCCTTTTTCTTTATAATGAGTTTGCAAAAGTAAACAAATTCTTTCGAAAAGACGAAAAAAGCAAGCAAAAGTTCGCAAATTGCTGTTTGCGCATTTTTGCAAACGATTTTTCTTGGAAGCAAAACAAATATTTCGTAACTTTGCAACAAGAAAAGTAAGAAACGCAATAGAGTAAAATTGAGAAGTAATGATACTGACCAATCGAGAAATTTTCCTATTCGTCATCTGCACGGTGTTCTACATCACCTTATTTATATTGGTGCTCCAGAACAGCCGTCGCAAGATCCAGCTGCTGCAAAGCCGACTGGACAACATACACCAGATGCAGAAGATGGCGGTTATAGAGAAACCGCAACAGGATGTGGGTAGTATATTCTCGTCGGCTGTCTATCTGAGGCTGAAGCAGTATGTTAACGAAGGACGCAGTATGAACGATGACGACTGGCAGGAACTTTCGGATACAGTGAATGGGGTATACAGTGGTTTCGCAGACAAACTGTACAGCCTCTATCGCATGAGCGAGCAAGACTATCGCGTAAGCCTGCTGATAAAAGTGAGGATAGCGCCAAAGGACATTGCCATACTTACCTCGCACTCAAAAGAAAGCGTCGCCTCGACACGCAGCCGACTGTACCAGAAAGTGTTCGGCAAGAAAGGGACGACAAAAGACTGGGATGATTTCGTGTTGTCTATTTAAAATTTAAAATTCTTGCTTAGGCAAGCGTACTAAAGAAACGATTAGAAAATTGAAGATTGAAAATTGAAAATTGAATAATTGAAGAACCAAATATATACGCTTATGATTGAATATTTTTTAGCAAACATGTGGCAGGTATGGGCCATAGTGGCTGTCATCTGCTTGATTCTGGAACTCTCGTCGGGGGATTTCTTTATCATCTGTTTCTCCATCGGAGCAGTAGTGGCGATAGTCGGGACTGTTCTCGGACTTAGCATCTACTGGCAGCTTCTTGTCTTTGCTGTCTTCTCGTTGCTCAGCATTTTTTTCGTTCGTCCGGTAGCACTTAAGTGGCTTCACAAGAATGAGCCTAATCGCGCGTCCAATGCCGATGCGTTGCTGGGTCGTACGGGCAGAGTGACTGAGGCAATCCCTGCTGGAGGCAACGGTTATGTGCAGATTGACGGAGACATGTGGAAAGCTGTGAGCAATGCAGAGATTCCCGTAGGTACCAGCGTCAGGGTAATAGGACGCGAGAGTACTATTATAACCGTGGAAGCGTTGTGAAAGATTGAAGATTGAAAATTGAAAATTGAAGATTGAAAATTGAAGATTGAAAATTAAAAAACTTAAATTAATAGAATTATGGATATTATGACTATTGTACTGGCAGTTATTATTGCCTTAGTGATTATCTTCGCCAAAATGGCTCTTGTAATCATCCCCCAGTCGGAAACGAAAATCATAGAGCGCCTGGGTCGCTACTATGCCACTCTGAACCCGGGTATCAACATCATCATTCCGTTCATAGACAGGGCAAAGGACATCGTTGTACTCAACCGCGGACGCTATGCATACTCTAACTCCATAGACCTGCGCGAACAGGTGTACGACTTCCCCTCGCAGAACGTTATCACCAAGGATAATATCCAGATGGAGATCAACGCACTGCTGTACTTCCAGATTGTAGACCCGTTCAAGGCTGTCTACGAGATTTCGAACCTGCCAAACGCTATTGAGAAACTTACTCAGACAACACTGCGTAACATCATCGGTGAACTGGAACTGGACGAGACGCTGACCTCGCGCGACACCATCAACACCAAGCTGCGTGCAGTACTCGACGACGCTACAGATAAGTGGGGTGTTAAGGTGAACCGCGTAGAGTTGCAGGACATCATTCCGCCGGCAACAGTGCTCAATG
>JAFTFC010000185.1 GCA_017449725.1 Prevotella sp.
CAGAGGGTCGGCGGTTCGAATCCGTCAACGCCCACTACGAAAGGGTTTCATCAGTACGATGAAACCTTTTTTTATTGATATATATCATAAATTTAGTGAAATCTTTACGCGCGGGTACATTATTTTATTAATTTATTTTTTACTTAATTTGTTTTTTCGTAATTTTGCAGGCAAAATAAGAAGTATCGACAATGGGTATTAGTGAATTAACAGCGATATCGCCGATTGATGGCAGATATAGGGGTAAGACAGAACCGTTAGCAGAGTATTTTTCAGAGTATGCTCTTATTCGTTACAGGGTGCGTGTGGAGATAGAATACTTCATCGCCCTCTGCGAGTTGCCTCTGCCTCAACTCCAGAATCTCGACCATTCGCTGTTTGAGTCCCTTCGCGACATCTATCGTAACTTCACAGAGCAGGATGCTCAGCGTGTAAAGGAGATAGAGAAGACTACCAATCACGATGTTAAGGCGGTGGAGTATTTTATCAAGGAACGACTGACAGAGATAAGTGCTTTTCCCGCTGATGCAATGGAGTTCATCCATTTTGGTCTGACCTCCCAAGATATCAACAACACCAGCGTACCCCTTTCAATCAAAGAAGCGCTCAACAAGGTGTATGTCCCAATGCTTGAGGAACTCATTTCTCAACTTGAGGAATATGCTAAGGCTTGGAAGGACGTCCCGATGTTGGCAAAGACTCACGGACAGCCTGCTTCGCCTACCCGCCTGGGAAAGGAAGTGATGGTGTATGTATATCGTCTGAGGACCCAACTTGAATCGCTTAAGAATGTGCCCTCAACGGCGAAATTCGGTGGTGCCACAGGAAACTTCAATGCACATCATGTTGCCTATCCGGAGATAGACTGGAAACAGTTCGCCTGCCGTTTTGTCAGTGAGAAACTGGGCTTGCAGCGCGAGGACTACACCACCCAGATAAGCAATTACGACCAGATGGGTGCCCTGTTCGATGCTTTGCGTCGCATCAACACAATCATCATAGACCTCGACCGCGACTTCTGGATGTACATTTCAATGGAATATTTCAAGCAGAAGATACGTCAGGGAGAGGTGGGCAGCAGTGCTATGCCGCATAAGGTTAACCCTATCGACTTCGAGAATTCGGAGGGAAACCTCGGCATCGCCAACGCTATATTACAGTTCCTGGCACAGAAGTTGCCAGTGAGCCGTTTACAGCGCGACCTCACAGACTCAACCGTACTCCGCAATGTCGGTGTACCTATGGGGCATGGGGTGATTGCCATACAGAGCACACTAAAGGGACTGCGCAAACTCATCCTCAACGAGGAGAAGATAGCAGCCGACCTTGATGCTACATGGGCAGTAGTGGCAGAGGCGATACAGACAATCCTGCGCCGTGAGGCTTATCCTCACCCCTATGAGGCATTGAAGGCACTGACACGAACCAATACCAAGATGACTGAGGCAACAATACATGAGTTTATTGAGGGACTCAACGTCAGCGAATCCGTGAAGGAGGAGTTGCGTGCCATTACCCCCAGTAATTATACAGGAATTTAAGAATAACAGCCGTGAGGCTATATACGAACCAATAAAAAAAGACAAAAAAGAATGATTTCAGAAGATTTTGAGAAGAAGGCAGAGGATTTCTCTGCAGAGGAGAACAAAGGAAATGACCGTGAGGGTTATCGTTCGTTTGGAAACAAGAACTATCGTGCGGCAGGTCGCTCACCACGTCCACGTATCAATGGTGGTGCCCGTCCCTACCGTCCACGTATAAATAACGACGAAGGAGGATTCCGTCCGGAAGGTTTTGGTGCAGCCCTGCACTCTGAAGACCATCAGCAGCGTGGCGGTTATCAGCGCGAAGGAGGCTACCAGCGCGAAGGCGGCTATAATCGTGGCGGTTACAATCGTGGCGGCTACCAGCAGCGCAGCGGTTATCAGCAACGTGGTGGTTATCAACGAGAGGGTGGTTACCAGCAGCGTGAGGGAGGCTACCAGCGTGAAGGTGGTTATCAGCAGCGCGAGGGTGGCTATCAGCCTCGTCAGCAGTATGGTCGTGGCGGTTATCAGCAGCGTCCGTACGGACAGGGTGGTTATGGTCAGAAACCCCGTGGTGGCTACCGTCCCCGTACTAATGACTACGATCCCAATGCCAAGTACAGCCTTAAGAAGCGTATAGAGTATAAGGAGGAGAATGTTGATCCCAACGAGCCTATCCGTCTTAACAAGTATCTGGCTAATGCCGGAGTATGCAGCCGTCGTGAGGCTGACGACTTCATCCTGTCAGGTGCTGTAACTGTTAACGGTGAGGTGGTTAAGGAACTGGGAACGAAGGTTCTTCGTACCGACGACATCCGTTTCCGCGACAAGGACATCTCTCTGGAGAAGAAGGTGTATGTGCTGCTCAACAAGCCGAAAGACTATGTTACTACCAGCGATGACCCGCAGCAGCGCAAGACCGTTATGGACCTTGTGAAGAATGTTTGTCCTGAACGCATCTATCCCGTTGGTCGTCTTGACCGTAATACTACTGGTGTGCTTCTGCTCACTAATGACGGTGACTTGGCAAGTAAGCTTACCCATCCTAAGTTCTTAAAGAAGAAGGTATACCACGTATTCCTTGACCGTCCTGTTACCTCCGAGGACATGCAGCGCATCGCCGAGGGTATCGACCTTGAGGATGGCGAGGTACATGCTGATGCTATCGAGTATGCCAAGGAGGATGACCACAGCCAGATAGGTATAGAAATTCACAGCGGTCGCAACCGCATCGTGCGCCGTATCTTTGAGACTCTCGGCTATCGTGTTGTGAAACTGGACCGTGTGTTCTTCGCCGGTCTGACAAAGAAGAACCTGCGTCGAGGCGACTGGCGCTTCCTCACTCCAAAAGAGGTTGATATGCTACGCATGGGAGCATTTGAATAATGCATAATTCGTATTTTTAATGCTATAATTTTGACCATGAAACGAACAAAGATAATTGATGCTCTAAAGAGCACGGAATATGGTAAGACAATTACCGTGAAAGGGTGGGTTAGAACCCATCGCAGTAGTAAGGCAGTAGACTTCATTGCACTCAACGACGGCAGCACCATTAAAAATATTCAGGTGGTGGTAGACCCCACAAAGTTTGATGAAGAACTCCTGAAACAGATAACTACAGGTGCATGTATCGGTGTAGAGGGAACACTGGTGGAAAGTCCTGCTCAGGGTCAGGCTTCAGAGGTGCAGGGCGAGAAGATCGTGATTTACGGTCTCTGCGGTAGCGACTATCCTATGCAGAAGAAAGGACAGTCTTTTGAGGCAATGCGTAAGAATGCTCACATGCGTCTTCGAACAAATACCTTCGGTGCAGTGATGCGTATCCGCCACAATATGGCAATGGCTATCCATACTTACTTCCATGAGCATGGTTTCTTCTACTTCCACACTCCGCTGATTACAGCCAGCGATTGCGAGGGAGCAGGAAACATGTTCCAGGTAACTACTAAGAATCTCTACGACCTGAAGAAGGATGAGCAGGGAAAGATTATCTACGACGATGACTTCTTCGGTGAGCAGACGTCTCTGACCGTTAGCGGACAGTTGGAGGGAGAACTTGGAGCGACAGCGCTGGGCGCTATCTACACCTTCGGTCCTACCTTCCGTGCCGAGAATTCAAACACTCCGCGCCACCTTGCAGAGTTCTGGATGATAGAACCAGAGATGGCATTCTACGATCAGGAAGAACTGATGGACCTCGAGGAAGATTTCATCAAGTACTGCGTACGTTGGGCACTCGACAACTGCAAGGACGACCTCGAATTCCTTAACAAGATGGTAGACAAAGGTCTTATCGAGCGTCTTGAGGGTGTTCTCAAGGAGTCGTTCGTCCGTTTGCCATACACCGAGGGAATCAACATCCTGCAGGAGGCAATACGCAACGGAAAGAAGTTCGAATTCCCCTGCAACTGGGGTGACGACCTCGCTTCAGAGCACGAACGCTACCTCGTTGAGGAGCACTTCAAGAAGCCAGTCATAATGACCGACTATCCTCGTGAGTTCAAGTCTTTCTATATGAAGCAGAACGAGGCAGCGTCGGATGGTGGTTCCATCGGCTACAAGGGAGCCATTGCTCCCGGTCCCACGATGCAGGGTACTGACGTGCTGTTCCCGCAGATTGGCGAGATTATCGGCGGTTCAGTGCGTGAAGAGAGTTACGACAAACTTATGGCTGAGGTAGATCGTCGCAAGATGGACACTACTCACCTGTGGTGGTATATGGACACCCGTCGTTGGGGCTCTTGTCCTCATGCCGGGTTCGGATTAGGCTTCGAGCGCCTGATACTCTTTGTAAAAGGTATGCAGAATATCCGCGATGTCATTCCGTTCCCACGAACACCGAAGAACGCAGAGTTCTAAACATAATAATAAGGAGCGCTTTTGGCGCTCCTTATTCATTTTCCAGTATTCCGTCCCTCATCTTTATTGTTCTGTCGGTGAGTCGTGCCAGTTGTTCATCGTGAGTGACTATTACAAAAGTCTGTCCAAACTTGTCCCTTAGGTCGAAGAACAGTTGGTGTAGTTCTTCCTTGTTCTTTGTGTCCAGACTTCCAGACGGCTCGTCCGCAAGCACCACAGCGGGGTTGTTCACCAGTGAACGTGCCACTGCTATTCGCTGTTTTTCTCCTCCTGACAATTCGTTTGGCTTGTGTGTCGCCCTGTCCTTCAGAGCCATATACTCCAGCAACTCCATTGCCCGCTCTTTGGCTTCTTTATAGCCAATGCCGGCAATGAATGCGGGTATCATGATATTCTCCAGTGCCGTAAATTCAGGCAGCAACTGGTGGAACTGGAATACGAAACCGATATGGCGGTTACGGAAGTCGCTCAGTTTTTTTGTCGAGAGGTTG
Organism: Prevotella sp.; assembly: GCA_017449725.1. Classification (GTDB taxonomy): domain Bacteria; phylum Bacteroidota; class Bacteroidia; order Bacteroidales; family Bacteroidaceae; genus Prevotella. The sequence goes on from JAFTFC010000185.1 coordinate 4,880, forward strand.
GTAGTGTCAATGCCGTTGACGCATACGGAACCGCTGTCTGGTCTGTCCAAGGTTCCTATTATCTGTAACAGGGTTGTTTTTCCGGCACCGCTGGGACCGACTATGCTCACCACTTCGCCCTTGTCGATGTGCAAATCTATTCCTTTCAGTACTTGTAGTTGTCCGAAACTCTTATGTATGTCTTTTACTTCTATCATTTCTTTTTACTCTTTCATCTTTTCAGTTCTTTCCCTTCAGCCATTCCCTAAGTTTGGCATATGCTGTCACCTGACCGCCTTTCTGGGGAGCCGTGAACGACATCATGTCTGCAGGTTCACCGTATTGGTCAGGGAATATTATCATTAGGTTCTTCTGCTTGTAGTAGCGGCGCAGTTCGGCAGGAAGTTTTTCGAATGCTGTTTTGTAAGACACAGTACTCTTTCGTGCCGTTATAACCACCAGCAGGTGGTCGTCGTTCACGCGACTCATCATTTGCCCTACCTCTATCCAGTGAGGCATTGCCGTGTAGTCTGCCCTTACTTCGGGGTAGATGTTCTGGATATACGAGTTTATCAGTGACAGAGAGTCCTGTCTGCCATGGAATTGTATGAGGCAGTCGAGATTGGCAGCCAGTCGTGCCAGACGGTCTATCCAGCGGTGGAAGCCTGCTTCATACTCAACTCTCGACGGCACTGCAACCTGTATTCTACGTATGGTGTTCAGTGGTTGAGCAAGTTGAGCAATAACTATCTGTCGGTTGAGTTCAGTGAACAGACTCTCCGTGAAAGTGCCCCAGAAATTTTCCGTGTCGCTCTTCGTCTCGTGGAGTCCCATTATTATCTCACTGGCGTTATACTCTTTGAATGCGTGCATAATGCCGTTTGCTACGTTGGTGGATATGCGGCTCTGTGTCTGCATCCTCACATCAGCAGTACTTGCCGTCCTAACGGCATCTTCCAACAGCCCTATTCCCTGCGCCTGATTACGTTCCACGTTAGTGTCGTCAAGCACCACGTTTAGTCCGATAAGTCCGCGGTTCAGTTTAGGATTGCGCATCAGTATGGCGAGGTTAACCAACTGTTCCATGCTCTCGTGGTTGCTTATTGGCAGCAGTATCTTTTCATCATCGCCCGACTGTTCGGGAGTAGCTATTTCTTCAGCCAGTACTATGGTGCGCGAGGCGTGCTCAGTGACAAGACTCGAGATGATGCAAGTAAAGAGAATCATCATCACTATACCGTTGAGCATTTCACTGTCCACCAGTGTGCCGCCGTCTGCCGTGTGGATATTTATTCCCACCATGACAATAGCTATGGAACCGGCAGCATGGGCGCTCGTAAGTCCGAAGAGCATGTGCCCGTTGGATAGAGGCAGTCGCAGGGCATATCCGGCAGCGTATGCAGCAATCATCTTGCCCAGTGTTCCAAGTACCACTATCGCTGTCACGATAAATGCTGCATGCCATCCTGTGAAAAGCATCCTTATGTCGATGAGCATTCCCACTCCAATCAGGAAATAGGGAATGAACAGGGCATTACCAGTAAACTCTATTCGTGCCATTAGCGGTGATACACGCGGTATATAGCGATTAAGAAGCAGTCCGGCAAAGAAGGCGCCAAACACGCCCTCAATACCTATAAAACTGGTGATGGCAGCATTGAGGAAGAGTACGCCTAAGGCAAAGATGAACTGAGTTACGGCATCGGAGTAATGCTGTAAGAACCATCTTGTAATTCGGGGTATCAGATATGCCATTGCAGCGCAGTAAGCACATAGCTTAGCCATCAGCAGAATCACTATCCACCATATGGAACTATTGTTGTCACGCATAACTGAACTTAGTCCTGAAGAGACCAAGAGAGCCATCAGCAGTGCCATCATTGAAGCCCCGACGCTCAGTGTCACCGAGCGGTGACGCTGGAGTCCGTATTTACACACGATGGGGTAGGCGATAAGTGTGTTAGACGCCATTACACAGCTGAGCAGTAGCACTGCCGGTCTTGAGTAGTCGAGCAACTGTCCTCCTGCCAGGAATACCAGAAGGAAAGGAATACAGAATGTTAGCAGTCCGAAGAACGCCATGCGGTGCGAATTCTTCTTCAGTCCTTCCATGTCCATTTCCAGTCCGGCAAGGAACATTATGTAGTAAAGTCCCACCTGACCGAAAAGTTCGAACGATGCGTCGCGAGCCAGGATATTCAGACCGTAAGGACCGATGATAATTCCCGACAGCACCATGCCAATAATATGAGGAATCCTCAGCCTTCCCATAAGCATAGGAGCAAACAGAATGATGCACAGTACTATAAAGAATATCCAAGTGGCATCGGTGATGGGGAAGTAGCTAAGGAAGTTTTGCATAGTGTCAAAGTTTCTGCAAAGGTACGATTATGCGAGCATAAAACAAAGAAAATCTTTGTTTTTTATTTTATCTTAATCCATTTTTCTGAGAATAATCGCCAGAGGAAGATTGTTCCGCGGAAGGTAAGTTCGATAGCCATAGCTGTCCATACTCCCTTCAAACCGTAGTCACGGGCAAGGATAGCAGCGAGTGAGAGTCTTACGAACCACATTGAGCAAAGGTTCATGATGGCGGGCTTCAGCGTGTCGCCGGCACCGAGGAATACACAGTAACTGACGATAGAGGCGGCGAAGAATGGTTCTGCAAAGGCTTCGATGCGCAATACCGAAGCTCCGAGGTTGTAAATGGCTGCCATGGGGGTCATCAGAGCCATCAGTTCGGTGGCTGAAACATACATTATGGCTCCCATCAGTGTCATTACCACCATACCCGAGAATACCGACATGCGTGCAAAACTGCGGCACAGTTCACGCCTTCCTGCTCCTATGCTCTGTCCTACAAGGGTAGTGGCAGCATCACCAATGCCATAACCTGGCATGTAGCACAGACTTTCAGCCGTGATGGCGAAGGTGTTGGCGGCGATAGCAATATTTCCCAAAGGTGCTACGATGATGGTAGACACTATCTGTGCGCTACTCATCAGAATCGACTGCAGCGCCATTGGTGCACTTATCTTAAGGGCATTCCACACGTAGTCGATGTTGAACGTGAAACGCTCTGTTCGACCAATGAGTGACAGAATGTTGCTGCGAAACACGGCGTAATAGCCTTGTACTACGGCTCCTATAACTATTGCAAAAGCTGTTCCCAAGGCTATTCCAAGCACACCGAGGTGGAAGACAAATACCAGAATGTAGTTAAAAACAACATCGAGCACGCAGGTCATAACGCTAACCACGCTGGGAATGCGCATATTACCCGAGCACTTGAGCATTGCTCCTGAAAGTCCGCTGAGTTGGAAGAAAGGCATTACCATCATGAAAACGGCAAAGTAAGTGGTAGCATCGCCAGCAATGTCGGCTCCTCCTCCCAACCAGTAGGGTAGTCGTCCTGAGATAACCAGCCCAAAGACACCAATCAGGGCACTGAAGCCGAGGGTACATAGCAAGGCGTGGCGGAAGAGACTGCGTGCTCTCGGGAAGTCGTTCGCACCGATAGCATGAGCCACTTGTACCGAGAAACCCATTGAGGCGGCACTCGTCAAGGAGCCACAGAGCCATGTTGACGTCTCCACCAATCCGCAGGCAGCAGCAGCTTCAACACTTATGCGTCCCACCATTGCCTGGTCGATGAAGAACATCACCACGGAGGTTATCTGAGCCAGGATCGACGGGATACTAAGTGATACAATAAGGCGGAACATCTCACCCCTTGTGAGTGTTTCGCCTTGTCGTATTTTTTCTAACAGAAAGTCGCTGTTCCCTACTTTCAACATCATCTTACTTCCACGTTGGGACGGTGGTGCCTGCTCTGTAGTATGCCATCAGTGAGAGGTCGAATATCAGTGTGCTGTACGCTGGTATCGATCCTGTTACCGAGGTGTTATATCCCAACTGGTAGGGGATGTACACGCGCCAATGGTCGCCGATGTGCATATTCATCAGTGCCGTTGCCATTCCGTCAACTACTCCCGTTCCCACGCAGAAGAGCCGTGGCTGAGCCAGTTCCTCGACATATTCTTTACTGCTATATGTCTCGTCGAATACCAGTCCCTCGGCATTGTGCTCCGTGGGTATAAGTCTTCCGCGGTAGTTGACGTATGCCGAGTCGGTAAACAGCGGTGACTCGGTCGCAGTAGGTGACAGGCTTTCCTGGAGTACTTCCACTACGATGTGGTGCTCGGGAAGTGTTGCCATGCCTTCTTCGAACGACCACTTGCGGATAATCTTCCACTTGGTATCGTTCGAAGTACTTGCCGTGTTGTATATCCTGTTGAAGTACTCGATGTTGCGTGCTTCCCAATTGTCATACTCATTACTCTCCTCCTCGTTTTCTGTGCACGAGGTGAATAGTAGAGAGGCAAGAATTGCCTGTACTAACAATAGGATGTATGAACTTTTAAACATTCTCATTCTTCTTCAGCAGTGATGTGATGTTTACGCTGTTGCCGATGATGTTTACCAAATCCTCAATCTTCACGCGCTCCTGTTCCATAGTGTCACGCTTACGAAGGGTTACGCATCCGTCCTCCAGTGTGTCGTGGTCAACCGTCACGCAGTAGGGAGTACCGATAGCATCCTGGCGGCGGTAGCGCTTTCCGATAGAGTCTTTCTCGTCGTACTGGGTGTTGAAATGGTATCTCAGTTCGTTGACAATTTCGCGTGCCTTTTCGGGCAGTCCGTCCTTCTTAACCAGTGGCATTACGGCGCACTTCACCGGAGCCAGTGCTGCCGGCAGGCGCAGTACTACGCGTGTCTCGCCGTTCTCAAGTTGCTCCTCAGTGTAAGAGTGGCAAACGATAGAGAGGAACATACGGTCAACTCCGATTGAAGTCTCGATGACGAACGGGGTGTAGTTCTCACCCTCCTGCGGGTCGAAGTACTTGATATTCTTGCCTGAGAACTTCTCGTGCTGAGACAGGTCGAAGTTAGTACGCGAGTGGATACCCTCAACCTCCTTGAAACCGAACGGCATCTTGAATTCAATGTCTGTTGCGGCATTGGCATAGTGAGCCAGTTTGTCGTGGTCGTGGAAACGATAGTTCTCTGCGCCGAAGCCCAGTGCCTGATGCCATACCATACGGGTCTTCTTCCATTTAGCAAACCAGTCGAGCTCTGTTCCGGGCTTTACGAAGAACTGCATCTCCATCTGCTCAAATTCGCGCATGCGGAAGATAAACTGGCGGGCTACTATCTCATTGCGGAAAGCCTTACCTATTTGTGCAATTCCGAAAGGAATCTTCATGCGTCCCGTCTTCTGCACGTTGAGGTAGTTAACGAAGATACCCTGAGCCGTCTCCGGGCGCAGGTACACCTTCATTGCTCCGTCGGCAGAAGCACCCATCTCGGTAGCGAACATCAGGTTGAACTGGCGCACGTCGGTCCAGTTCCTTGTGCCGCTGATGGGACATACAATCTCTTCGTCTATTATTATCTGCTTCAGTTCCTCGAGGTCTGGTCCCTGCATCGCTGCGGCATAGCGCTCGTGCAGTGCGTCGCGCTTAGCCTTCGTCTCGGCTACTCGCGGTGAAGTCTCAAGATATTTAGCCTCATCGAACTGGTCGCCGAAGCGTTTGCGAGCCTTCTCAACCTCTTTCTGTATCTTCTCGTCGTATTTGGCTATCTGGTCCTCAATGAGAACGTCGGCACGATAGCGTTTCTTTGAGTCGCGGTTGTCAATCAGAGGGTCGTTGAAAGCATCAACGTGTCCAGATGCCTTCCAGATCGTGGGGTGCATAAAAATGGCTGAGTCGATGCCCACGATATTTTCGTGGAGCAGTACCATTGACTTCCACCAGTATTCCTTGATATTATTTTTCAGTTCCACACCGTTCTGACCGTAGTCATACACTGCTCCCAGACCGTCGTATATCTCACTCGATGGGAAAACAAAACCATACTCTTTACAATGCGAAACAATTTTCTTGAAAACGTCTTCTTGTGCCATAGATATTATAATGTTTTACTGTTTGTCGTCTTAAAATCTCGGCAAAGGTACGAATTTTTATTCGTAATGCATAATTCATAATTCATAATTTTGTTTAACGCCACGATTTTTGTACTTTTAAGGTCCTTCATTCCCATTTCTCTGTTTCTTCTCACAAAAAAACGACCTCAAAGGGTGTAAGGGTGTCAAACCCCGATAAACAAGGGGCTGGAGCCGCGCACCCTGGGGTGTAAGGGTGTGCAAAGGGTGTACAGTCTGATTGAGGTTACGGCTCACCCTAAGCGAGGTTACGGCTCACCCTAAGCGAGGTTACGGCTCACCCTAAGTGAGGTTACGGCTCACCCTAAGCGAGGTTACGGCTCGCTTCGACTGTGGTTATTCCACGGTCTAAGTATGGTTATGGTTTTACGGGAAATTCTCTAGAGAATTTCCCGCCGTCCTTATTCCATACTTGTACCGAGGTTATTCC
>JAFTFC010000186.1 GCA_017449725.1 Prevotella sp.
AAACCGCGGTTACGGCTCAGTCAAAGCGAGGTTACGGCTCACTGCCAGCGAGGTTACGGCTCACTTCGGGAGAGGTTACTCCTCTCTTTGAAGCGCTAATTGCTTCTTGACATGAAAATTTTCGCCTCAAAGGGTGTCAGGGTGTTGTAGCCCTCTGTTTATCGGGCCTGCAGCTGCACACCCTAGGGTGCAAGGGTGTTGCAAGGGTGTGGTACAACACCCTTACCACACCCTTACACCCTGGGATGTACGCCTGAAACGCCCTGCACGAAAGGGTTTGAACACCCTGACACCCTTTGAGGTCGTTTTTTAGTGTGCGCGAGAGTAATTGTCAAGTTCACGCTCGCTCATTAAATAAAATCTTCACACTCGATAAAAGAAAATTATTCCTTTTCTTCTCGCTTACTCAGATTTTTTGTACCTTTGCAGGCATATTCTGCACGAACAAATAAATAAGTAACAAAATATACAATGGAATTAGCAAGCAAATACGACCCACGCGAGGTGGAGTCGAAATGGTACCAATACTGGCTTGACAACAAGCTCTTCAGTTCTAAACCCGATGGTCGCGAACCATACACCATCGTAATTCCGCCGCCAAATGTGACGGGAGTGCTCCACATGGGACACATGTTGAACAACACCATACAAGACATCCTGGTACGCCGCGCGCGCATGGAAGGCAAGAATGCTTGCTGGGTGCCGGGAACGGACCACGCCTCAATAGCCACTGAAGCAAAAGTGGTAAAAAAACTTGGAGAACAGGGAATTAAGAAGCACGACCTGACACGTGAGCAGTTCCTGGAGCATGCATGGGACTGGACTCACGAGCATGGCGGTATAATTCTGAAACAATTGCGCAGACTTGGTGCCAGCTGCGACTGGGACCGCACCGCCTTCACTATGGACGAGAAGCGCTCGGAGAGCGTCATAAAGGTTTTTGTAGACCTGTATAACAAGGGACTCATCTATCGCGGTCTGCGCATGGTGAACTGGGACCCGAAGGCACTGACAGCCCTCTCCACAGAAGAGGTGGTCTACAAGGAGGAGCAGAGTCACCTGTTCCATCTGAAGTACTATGTAGATGGGCTAGACAGTCTAGATCATCTAGACGCTCTGGAAAAAGAGGGCAACGTCATCCACCACGATGACAAGGGCTATTATGCTGTTGTTGCCACCACACGTCCTGAAACAATAATGGGCGATACGGCTATGTGTATCAACCCAAAAGACCCGAAGAACAAATGGCTCAAGGGCAGAAAGGTGATTGTACCTCTGGTAAATCGCGTCATCCCGGTGATAGAGGACCGCTACGTAGATATCGAGTTCGGTACAGGATGTCTTAAGGTTACTCCCGCCCACGACACCAACGACTATATGTTGGGTAAGACCCACAACTTGGAAACCATTGACATATTCAATGCTGACGGCACTATCTCTGAGCAGTCACCACTCTATGTGGGGTTAGACCGCTTTGAGTGTCGTAAACAGATTGTGAAGGATCTGCAGGAAGCAGGACTGATGGAGCGCATAGAGGACTATACTAATAAGGTGGGCTACTCTGAGCGTAATCCTGATACCGCCATCGAGCCACGTCTCTCAATGCAATGGTTCCTCTCCATGCAGCACTTTGCTGACATCGCCCTGCCGCCAGTACTCAACGGCGAGATGAAGTTCTATCCACAGAAGTACGTCAACACCTACAAGAACTGGCTGGAGAATATTCAGGACTGGTGTATATCGCGTCAACTTTGGTGGGGACATCGCATCCCAGCCTACTACTATGGCGAGGGAGAAAATGACTTCGTTGTCGCTGAGACTCGTGAGGATGCCCTGAAACTGGCACAGCAGAAGAATCCAGCCATTACTGATGCCGACTTGCGCCAGGATGAGGATGCACTCGACACTTGGTTCTCCAGCTGGCTCTGGCCCATCTCCCTATTCGATGGTATCAACAATCCCGGCAATGAGGAGATTAACTACTACTACCCCACCAGCGACCTCGTAACTGCACCAGACATCATCTTCTTCTGGGTAGCACGCATGATTATGGCAGGTGAGGAATATATGGGCAAATTCCCATTCAAGAACGTATACTTTACTGGTATCGTTCGTGACAAGTTAGGTCGCAAGATGTCAAAGTCGTTGGGCAACTCACCCGACCCCATCGAACTTATCGAGAAGTTCGGTGCCGACGGTGTGCGTATGGGTATGATGCTCTCCGCTCCGGCAGGAAACGATATTCTTTTTGACGAAGCGCTCTGCGAACAGGGACGAAACTTCAACAACAAGATATGGAACGCCTTCCGTCTGGTTAAGGGATGGACTGTGGCAGACATAGCACAGCCAGAGGCGAGCAAGACTGCTACGGCATGGTTTGAGGCAAAGTTGCGTCAGACAAATGCTGAGGTTGATGACCTTTTCAAGAAATACCGCATTTCCGAAGCACTTATGGCTGTTTACAAACTCTTCTGGGATGAGTTCTCAAGTTGGTATCTTGAGATGGTGAAGCCTGCTTACGTTGATGGCAAGCCACAGCCCATCGACAGAGAAACCTATGAGGCAACACTGCGCTTCTTCGATGCGCTGCTGAAGATGCTGCACCCCTTCATGCCATTCATCACCGAAGAACTTTGGCAGGCACTGTACGAGCGCAAGGAAGGTGAGTCGATAATGCGCGAATGCCTGAAGATAGAGGCATTAACATGGGAATACGATAAACTCATCACCGACATTGAGAACGTGAAGCAGATTGTATCGGGTGTACGTATGGTACGTAACCAGAAGAACATAGCACCTAAGGAGTCTCTCGCTCTTCATGCCATAGGCAAGAACAACTACGAGGCTTACAACGACGTCATCATCAAGATGGCTAACCTCAAGGCTATCGAGGTAGTGGCAGAAAAGAGCGCTGACGAGTCTTCGTTCATGGTTGGTACAGAGGAATGGGCTGTTCCTGTGGGTGACATGATAGACGTTGCTGCCGAAATAGAGAAACAGGAGGCACAACTGAAGCACCTTGAAGGCTTCCTCATGGGAGTAAAGAAGAAGCTCGCTAACGAGAAGTTCGTTGCCAACGCACCCGAGGCTGTCGTGGCTATGGAACGTAAGAAGCAGAGCGACTCCGAAGAGAAGATAGCCACTCTCAAGGAAAGCATTGCCGAACTCAGAAAGAAGTTATAATACATTCCTGTAGAGATGCGAGGTGCAAGGCGCGGGGTACAAGATATTATCCTCTTGCTGTGTGCAGCAGTAGTGATGCTCACGGCTTGTCATAAAGAAGACGGAGAACAACCCGTCATCTATGACGAAACATTACTTATGTACATGCCTTGGACGACCAATCTCACCAATAACCTCCAGCAGAATATCATTGCCATGAAGCGTGCTATTCAGCAAGCTGGAGGACTTGGAACGAAACGTCTTTTGGTATTTATTGCCAAAAGCAGCACCCAAGCAGACCTCTACGAAGTAAAATACAGCGGCGGAGCATGTATTAACGACACGCTCCACCGCTACACTTTTCCTGAGACCGACTATACTACAGCAGAGGGGCTTACCTCCATTCTCACCGATGCTCTGGAAGCAACGAATACTGAAAAGTATTCAATGATTATAGGCTGCCATGGCTCTGGCTGGCTTCCTGTCGGAAAAGACCTGAAAGCCCCTAAGCGACGTGCTTTCGGAACAGCTTCTGCCACACCTCGCTACCAAACAGAGATAAGCACGCTTGCCAGAGCAATTGACAATGTGCAGATGCCTATGCAGTTCATACTTTTCGACGACTGCTACATGGCTGGCATAGAGGTGGCTTACGAACTGCGCAACGCCACCCACTACCTAATTGGTTCCACATGCGAGATTATGGACTACGGAATGCCCTACGAGCAGTGCGGCATCCCTCTTCTGGCGCACGACTATTATATGACCTGCCAACGGTTCTACGATTTCTACAGTTCATACTCTTCCCCTTACGGCACGCTGTCGGTAATCGACTGTAGTCAGACGGAACAGATGGCAGAACTGATGAAGCGAATAAATGCGAAATATGACATTGAGGACTCGAGACTTACCAATGTGCAAGTACTCGATGGCTGCACTGTGCCGTTGTTCTTTGACATGGGAAGTTACGTCCATGCACTCGTGACAGACCCGTCAGACCCGCTGCTTCAAGAGTTTAACTCTCTTATGAAACTTCTCGTACCACATGGCTGCCATACTCCGAATTACGTTTCCTATCTCCACATACGCTCTGGTGCTGTTTTTCCAATCAACACATATAGCGGAATAACCATAAGCGACCCTACTCAGAACTCTGAGGCGACATCTGTCAATGCCACTTCATGGTGGGCTGCAAGTCATCAATAAAAACGAAGAAAAGAATGAAAAAGATAATAATATTCATAGCCGGTGCAATTCTAATGATGGCATGCGGAGGAAAAAGCGCTGAAGAGGGTATCTCTGAGGCAGAAGGCGTCGAGTTCGACAGTATCGTAGTTGACACGACTGTGTCACTGACAAGCGAGAATGGCTCGCCAACTGCCAAATTACACCTAAGCCTGATGTTTGCTACCAGAGGTGAAAAGATAAAAGAGATAAACGATACACTACTGCATTCGGGATTGGTAGTACCCGACTATCTGTCAGACACCCCGAAAGGTACTTCTCCGAAAGCAGCCTTGGATACATTCCTTGTAAGATTTGCCTCTGACTACAAGCGCAACTATGCCCCACTCTATCAGCGTGACCGCGAGAACAAATCCTCGTATAACGTCACCCTGCAATGCAAGGCTACAATCCGGAACTTCGCCGAAGGTATAATAAACTACCAAGTGGAGACGTTCAATATGGCGGGCGGTAAGTATGCAACGCAGTGGACCCTGTCGCACAACATCGACGTGAAGACGGGACGCATCGTTTCGCTCGACGACATAATAGACCCCACCGAGGAAAAGGAACTTAAGAAGAAGATGATTGAGGCGATGATGGAGAAGTATGACTGCGACAACCTGGAGGAGTTGCGCGAAAAAGGAATTTTCGTGGGAATTGAACCTTACGTCACTCGCAACGTCATAATAAAGGATGGTGGATTGGAATTGATATATGTGGATTCAGAAATTGCGCCACATGACATGGGAGAGATTAGGGTAGAGGTAAAAAGGTAAAAGGGTAAAAAAGTAAAAAGGTAAAGAATGGAAGAGATACTGAAATATTTTCCTAATTTGACGGAAGAGCAGATAAGGCAGTTTACTGCCCTCAAGGCACTATATGAAGACTGGAACCAAAAGATAAATGTGATATCGCGCAAGGACATTGACAACTTGTACGAACATCACGTTCTACACTCTATGGCAATAGCAAAGGCGCTGAAGTTCAAGGCAGGAACAAAGATTCTTGACTTCGGAACAGGAGGCGGATTTCCCGGAATACCACTGGCTATTCTGTTTCCTGAGTGCGAGTTCAAACTTATTGATGGTACAGGAAAGAAAATTCGTGTGGCAACGGAAGTTGCTAAAGCAATAGGACTGAAGAACTGCCACCCGGAGCACCTGCGTGGCGAGGACGAAAAGGGACGTTACGACTTCATCGT
>JAFTFC010000187.1 GCA_017449725.1 Prevotella sp.
GTATAAATTCAAACTATTTCCTCCCCTTTCAAAAAACCTTAATGTCCAAAGTTATAAGTTATAAGTGAATAACTTCGTGTGTCTTAGAAGAGCAAGAAAATGAACGGCATTGAATTTATAGAGTAGAAGCCGCAGAATTTATGCGGCTTTTATTTGTTCGTCTCGAAATAAAATAGTATCTTTGCAGAAAATTTAATAGAATGAATGCACTCATAGCGGATAGCGGTAGTACGAAGACACACTGGGCACTGGTGGGAGAAGACGGAGAGGTAGAGAACTTCTCTACGTCTGGCATCAATCCCGTGCACATGTCGGTGGAGGAAATCAGGGCGATTGTCGCTTCGCTGAACCTCGGAAGGGATTCGGCTAAGATGGGTGTTTCGTTCTACGGAGCGGGTTGTGCGCAGCCCTTCAGCAAGAAGGTTGAGGAGGCGTTGAAGGGTGAGTTCCCCGATGCTGACGTCTTCGTGGGCAGCGACATGTTGGGAGCCGCAAGGGCTCTATTCGGAAACGGCGAAGGAATAGCTTGCATTCTTGGAACAGGAAGTAACTCGTGCCTGTATGACGGCAGGGAGATAGTGAATAACATTCCTCCCTTAGGCTATATCTTAGGTGACGAGGGTAGCGGAGCGGTACTGGGACGGATGTTCTTCAACGCCATGTTCAAGGGTTTCCTGCCTGAAGGAATTCGCGAAACTTATCTTAAAGAAGAGCAACTGACTTATGCCGATGTTATCGACAGAGTGTATCGCCAGCCTCAGGCAAACAGATTTCTTGCAAGTACATCGCATTTTATCTCGCGTCATTTAAATGTTCCCGAATTGAGAGCACTTGTTGAGGAGAACTTCCGCGGGTTCTTCCTGCGCAACGTCCTAAGATACGGCAGGCGGGATGTGCCGGTAGGCTTTGTGGGAAGTATCGCATGGGTCTACAGGGATATTCTTGAGAGTGTTGCTTCAGAGTTTAAAATCAATATAGCAAAGATAGTACAAAGTCCGATAGAATTATTAGTAAAGCAATAAAAGTCTGGTTTTATTAAAAAGAAGCACCATGAAACACATTACATTACCCGATAGCAATTCTCCTCGCCGGCTGAGTTTCTTCTTAGCTATGGAGGAGTATGTGGCACGACACATGAAGGATGTCGATGATGCGTTCTTCATGTGGCGGGTGGAGCCATCGGTAATCTTCGGCAGGAACCAGGTGATGGAGAACGAGGTGAACGTGGACTACTGCAGGTCTCACAACATACAGCTGTTTCGCAGGAAGAGCGGCGGCGGCTGTGTATATGCCGACATGGGTAACATAATGCTGTCGTATATTACGAACAGCGACTCGGTGGCGCTGACATACAACCGTTATCTAAACATGGTGCTGCTGGTGCTGCACAAGATGGGACTCGAGGCTCACCCGTCGGGGCGCAACGACATTACCCTAAACGGAAAGAAAATAAGCGGCAACGCCTTCTATCTGCTTCAGGACCGTAGCATAGTTCACGGCACACTGCTCTACGATATCGACATGGAGAACATGCTTGCGAGCATTACGCCCTCGAAGGAGAAACTCAGGAAGAATGGAGTGGAGAGCGTGCGTCAGCGAATAACCCTGCTGCGCGAATACACTTCGCTGACCATCGAAGAGGTGATGCAGGCTTTCGTAAAGACACTCTGTCACGAGGAGCGGCAGCTTACCGCGGAAGAGGTGGCAGCGATAGAAGAAATGGAAACGGAATATCTGACAGACGAATTTATTAACAGACAATAATTATAATACATGAAAAAGACTTGTTTATACGACAATCACGTGGCGCTGGGCGCCCTGATGCAACCCTTCGCAGGCTTCGACATGCCTATCCAGTACAGCTCTATTATCGAGGAGCACCAGGCAGTACGCCAGCATTGCGGAGTGTTCGACGTGTCTCACATGGGTGAGGTGCTCGTTGAGGGCAACGATGCCGAGCGTTTCGTAAATCACATCTTCACTAATGATGTGCGCGAGATGACGGCAGGAAAAGTCCTCTATGGAATGATGTGCTACGAGGATGGCGGCACCGTGGACGACCTCCTGGTTTATAAACTATCGGACGAGGCTTTCTGGCTCGTTATCAATGCTGCCAATATCGACAAGGATGTGGCGTGGATAGAGAAGAACGCTGAGGGTTTTGACGTTAAAATCACCAACGAGAGTGACTACACGGCTCAGATTGCCGTACAGGGACCTGAGGCAGAGCGCATAATGGAAGAAGAACTCGGTATTCCGTGCAGCGAGCTGACCTTCTACACCTTCAAGCAGATGGACGACATGCTGGTGAGCCGTACGGGCTATACCGGTGAGGACGGTTTTGAGATTTATGCCGAAACACCATTCATCGTAGGCTTGTGGGAAACACTGATGAAGGCTGGAGTCGCTCCTTGCGGTCTCGGCTGTCGTGACACCCTGCGCTTCGAGGTGGGACTGCCTTTGTATGGCGACGAACTGAGTGAAGAAATCTCTCCCGTGATGTCGGGTCTCAGCATGTTCTGCAAACTCGACAAGCCTGAATTTATCGGCAAGGAGGCTCTTACAGAGCAGAAAGCAAATGGCACTAAGCGTCGCGTTATAGGCATAGAACTGGCAGACCGCGCAATCCCTCGTCACGGGTACCCCGTACTGTTCGAAGGAAAGGCAGTGGGAGAGGTAACTACAGGCTATCATTCCATCTCTACCGACAAGTCGGTATGCATGGCGTTAGTAGACAGTGAGCATGCTAAACTCGGTACCAGTCTTGAGATTCAGATTCGCAAGAAGACCTTCCCCGGAGTGGTAGTGAAAAAGAAATTCTATGATAAACATTATAAAAAATAAATACGATTATGGCAAAAGTTATTAAGGGACTCTATTATTCAGAGAGTCATGAGTACGTGAGAGTTGAATGCAACTATGGTTATATCGGTATTACCGACTATGCTCAGAACGCCTTGGGTAACATTGTTTATGTCGACATGCCTGAAGTTGACGACGAGGTAGAGGCAGGCGAGGAGTTTGGCGCTGTAGAGAGCGTCAAGGCAGCCAGCGACCTTATCTCACCCGTAAGCGGAACCGTCGTTGAAGTCAACGAAGCTCTCGAGGACCAGCCGGAGTTGGTAAACCAAGATCCGTATGAGAACTGGATTATCAAGGTAGAACTGTCTGACAAGGCAGAGCTTGACAATCTTATGGATGCCGACGAGTATGAGAAACTTTAAGTATTTCCCACATACCGAGGAAGACCTTCAGGAGATGATGCGTGTGGCAGGGGTGTCGTCGCTCGACGACCTCTATGCCGACGTCTCTGAAGAGATTCGCTTCAAGGGTGACTACGACCTCGGCTCTGCTGTCAGTGAAGTAGAACTGCGTCAGTTTGTTGATGAACTGGCGCGACATAACCGCCAACTGACGGTATTTGCGGGTGATGGCATTTACGACCACTATTCGCCCGCTGTGGCTCAGAACATTATCCAGCGCTCCGAGTTCCTTACGTCATACACTCCGTATCAGGCAGAAATCTCTCAAGGTACTCTCCATTATATCTTCGAGTACCAGACGATGATGGCACGCCTCACGGGAATGGATGTCAGCAATGCTTCTATGTACGACGGCGCTACGGCAACGGCAGAAGCTTGCATGATGGCTGTCGCTGCTGCTAAGAAGTGCAACCGCGTGCTCTTAAGCTCGACGATAGACCCCAAGGTGATGAAGGTTCTGAAGACCTACTCTCACTTCAACGGTTTCGAGATTGTGGAGATAGCACAGAGCGACGGAGTAACCGATGCGGAGGATATGAAACAGCGTCTTGCAGAAGGTGGAGTTGCCGGAGTTGTCGTTCAGCAACCTAACCGCTATGGTATCGTTGAGGACTTCACCGGTTTTGCCGATGCAGCCCACGAAAACAAGGCACTTCTCATTGTCAACAGCATTGCTGCCGACCTTGCCATACTGCGTACTCCAGGAGAGTGGGGTGCCGACATCGCCGTCGGTGATGCACAAAGTCTTGGAATACCAATGTCGTTCGGCGGACCGTGATTAGGGTATATGTGTTGCACCGAGAAACTAATCCGTAAGATGCCGGGACGCATTGTCGGAATGACCCACGACAATCGCGGACAGCGTGCGTTCGTGCTTACACTGCAGGCTCGCGAGCAGCATATACGCCGCCAGAAGGCAACGTCAAACATCTGTTCCAACCAGAGTCTTATGGCGCTTTATGTTACCATCTACATGTCGCTGATGGGAAAACGGGGTGTTGTCGAGGCTGCCGAACTGTCGTATGCCGGTGCACACGAACTATGCGACAGGCTTCTCGCTACTCGCCATTTCACACTTACCTACAACCAACCATTCTTCAACGAGTTCTGTCTCACTTACGATGGTGATATAGACCATTTGCAGGAGGTTTGTCTGAAGCATGACATCATGGCAGGTGTTAAACTCGACGACCATACTATCATGTTTGCCGTTACTGAGAAACGTACAAAGGCAGAGATTGACAAACTGGTGAAATTAATAGAAGAGGAGGTGATACGATGAACAACAAACTATACGGAACACTGATTTTCGAACTCTCAAGAGAAGGACGTTGCGGTTATTCCCTGCCACGTAATGAATATAGTCATTCTACAGTAGAACTTCCCAAAACACTTCGTCGAGAGAAAGTTGCTGAACTCCCTGAGTGTGACGAACTTACTGTTGTGCGCCATTATACTAATCATAGTAACAACAACTTCGGAGTGAACAATGGTTTCTATCCCCTTGGCAGTTGTACTATGAAGTATAATCCTGTGATTAACGAAGAGGTTGCAGCACGTCCTGAGTTCGCTAATCTTCATCCTCAGCAACCGCGTGAGACATGTGAGGGAGCCTATCGTCTTCACAGTGAGGTGCGCTCGATGCTTAGTGCCCTCACTGGGATGAGTGATTTCACTCTTAGTCCTTGTGCCGGAGCGCATGGCGAACTTACCGGTCTTATGATTATCCGTTCGTATCATGAGAGTCGTGGTGATCTCAAGCGTACCCGTGTTATAATTCCCGATTCCGCCCACGGTACCAATCCCGCTTCAGCAGCAGTCTGCGGACTTGAGGTGGTAGAGGTGAAGAGTACTGCAGACGGAATGGTAGACGTAGAGCACCTCAAGACACTTCTCGACGATACCATAGCCGGAATGATGATGACCAATCCAAATACCCTTGGACTCTTCGAACGTAATATTCCCGAGATTGCACGGCTGGTTCACGAATGTGGAGGATTGATGTATTATGATGGAGCAAATCTCAATCCGATGCTTGGAGTATGCCGTCCAGGCGATATGGGCTTCGACGTTATGCACATCAATCTTCACAAGACATTCTCTACACCTCATGGCGGAGGCGGTCCCGGAAGTGGTCCTGTCGGTGTAAGGAAGGGACTTGAAGAGTTCCTCTCCAAGGTTACAGTCGGTCCATATCTTGGCAACTATGGTGTTGTAGTGCGTGCCTGGGCATATCTTAAGACCCTTGGCAGGGAGAACGTCAGAATGGTAGGACCGTTGGCAACCCTCAATGCCAATTACGTTAAGGAGAGGCTGAAAGACCTGTACGAGCTGCCTATAGACCGAATCTGCATGCACGAGTTCGTGTTCGACGGACTGAAGGACAAGTCAACCGGAGTAACCACAATGGATATTGCCAAACGCCTGCTCGATTATGGATATCATGCGCCAACCATTTATTTCCCGCTGTTGTTCCATGAAAGCATGATGATAGAACCGACGGAAAATGAAAGCCGTGAGACACTCGATGCTTTCATAGACGTTATGCGCACAATAGCGCAGGAAGCGAAAGATAATCCCGAGTTGGTAAAGACGGCTCCGCACACGACTCCGATAGGGCGTGTGGACGATGTAGAAGCAGCTAAACATCCTGTAGTAAAATATGAATAAATTAATTATTATCGGGGCGGGTCCTGGAGGATACGAGACGGCACTGTATGCTGCCGGACGGGGCATGCAGGTAACGCTGATAGAAGAAAGTCATGTGGGAGGCACCTGCCTTAATGTCGGGTGCATACCCACAAAGACTTATGTTCATGCAGCATCCTTCGAAGAGGCTGTAGAGCGCTGTCCGCAGGTGATAGAGCAGTTGAGGAGTGGGGTAGAGCAGTTACTTACTCATCCCAACATCACTCTGATTCGTTCGCATGCAGAGTTTACCGATGCCCACAGCCTGTCGCTCTCTGACGGCAGCAGCCTTGACATCAACTGTCCGGTGATAATTGCTACCGGTTCCGAGACAAAATTCCTTCCTTTGCCAGACATTGATGACCCCCGTCTGGTGGACTCCACCGGTATGCTTTCGCTTACCACTTTACCAAAGAAACTATGCATTATCGGGGCAGGTGTGATTGGTATGGAGTTTGCAAGTATCTTCAATCGCTTCGGTTCCGAGGTGACGGTTATAGAGTACTTGAAGGAATGTCTTCCCGTTCTCGACAGCGACATTGCCAAACGATTGCGCAAATCGTTGGAGAAACGCGGCGTGACGTTCAAGATGAAAACAGCAGTTCAATCGCTATCCGATATTGATGCCGATGTCATTCTTATGGCTACGGGACGTAAGCCTCGCACGGAAGGTTATGGACTCGAAAAGACCGGTGTGGAGTACTCTGCAAAGGGAATCGTTGTCGACGACAATATGCAGACCAACGTTAAGGGAATCTATGCCATTGGCGACGTAAATGCCCGACAGATGCTGGCTCATGCAGCCACATATCAGGGACGGCGTGCGGTGAACAGCATCCTTGGAATCAAGGACGCCATACGTCTCGACATCATGCCCTCGGCAGTGTTCACCATCCCCGAGGCAGCCAGCGTAGGACTCTCAGAAGACAAGTGCAAGGAGCAGGCTATCCCATTCGAGGTGCATAAGAGTTTCTATCGTGCCAACGGCAAAGCGCTTGCTATGGATGCCACTGAGGGAATGCTCAAACTGATGGTGGAGCCGGAGACAGGATTTATCTTAGGTTGTCATGTCTACGGTGCCCATGCTGCCGACTTGGTTCAGGAAGTCAGTGTGCTTATGTGCCGTGATACGACTCTTGCGGAACTTCGCGACATGGTTCATATCCATCCAACGCTCTCCGAAGTGTTGTCTAACTGTTTATAACATTTAGTTAGGTGGAGTTCTTTCGCCGTTACCCACTGGTGGTACCAGCAATTCTGGTGATGCTGTTGGCGTTAGTATTCAGCGAGCCATCATCCCGCAACTATGAATACAACACGTCGGTAGTCTCAAGGATGCGCACTACCACTCGGGAGTTTCGCGATGATTTGGTGTCTAACCTCCACAGTTACGGACTTACAGACGAGTCGCTGGCGATAGTGTCGGCGATGACTTTAGGCGAGAAGTCTTTGCTCACACGTGATGTGCGCAAAGACTTTTCTTCGTCAGGAGCCTCCCATGTACTTGCCCTCTCGGGTCTCCACCTCAGTATTCTTTATTTTCTTCTATCCTTCCTCCTTCCTTTCCGTCGATATCGTTGGTTTTCTTCGGCAGTCTCTCTGTCGCTGATTTGGTCTTATGCCGTACTGGTGGGGCTTTCTGTTAGCATCGTCCGTTCCGCCGTGATGCTGTCGGTATTTGTTTTTGCCCGTCTTCTCAACCGTCCGAGTCTGTCACTTAACAGCCTTGCACTGGCTGCCATTGTCATAGTTCTTCCTTCGCCTTCTGCTATTTACGAGATAAGTTTCCAACTTTCCTTTCTTGCTGTTCTTGCCATCATCACAATCTATCCCGTTCTCTACCGTATAATCCCTTCGGAATTTCTGATGAGCCATCGCCTGTTCCGAGTATTTTGGTCATTCCTGATTATCTCCTTTGTGGCGCAGTTGGGTACAGCCCCGTTATCCTCTCATTATTTCGGAACATTCCCAACATATTTCCTTCTTACCAACTTGATAGTTATTCCAGCTTCATACATTATAGTCTGGGGCGGTCTTTTTATGTTCCTCCATATTTTCCCTGTCACTATCGGAGCAATTCTCAGTTTTACCGTATCTGCAGTACGCTGCACTCTTTCGTTCATCACGTCTCTCCCTGGAGCAGTAATAGACATACGACTTACCACTGCTCAGGTTGCAGTTGTCTACCTCACAGCAGTTAGTGTGGGTTTGGTAATCTATTATTTAAAGCAGCGGAGCGAGCAGACGGAATAGCGAGTCGCGGAGTCTTACAAAGAAAGGCAGGTCGGTTTCCTTGTATTCAGTACAGTATTCGGCATCATCTTCAAACACCTTTTTCATGGCTTTCGCCATTTTCTCGTCGTAGATAAAGGCGTTCCCTTCGAAATTGTTCTCGAAGGAGCGGAAGTCTATGTTTGTAGAACCGCAGGTGCATAACTGGTCGTCGGCAACGAGTATTTTTGAATGATTGAAAGTACCATGATACAGGTACACCTTGATTCCTGCTTGGAGCGCCTGTTGCACGAAAGAATGGCTTGCCCATTGTACGAACATCGCATCGTTCTTCGCTGGAACCATCAGCCTGACGTCAACTCCAGACAGTGCAGCAGTTTGCATTGCCGACAACACCGGCTCAGTAGGCAGGAAGTAAGGAGTCTCTATATAGACGTACTTGCGAGACTGAAGCAGTATTCTCACCATTCCATGCATTATGTCTGGCCAGGTTGATACGGGCGAACTTGTTACTATCTGTATTACGCAATTGTTGTTAATTTTGCTGCTTATCGCAGGGTAGTATCTGCGATCGTTTATCAGTGAGCCGTCAACAAAATACCAGTCTATGAGGAAAGCACGCTGAATGCCGTAAACGGCGTTTCCACGTATACGCAGGTGAGTATCGCGCCATCCGAGGTAGCGCTTGGCAATGTTCATGCCTCCGATATACGCCACGCTGCCGTCAACGATTATCATCTTACGGTGATTACGGTAGTTTATCTTACTGGTGAAAGCAGGGAACTTCACAGGAAGAAAAGCATGGACGTTGACTCCGCCCTTACGCATTTTTTCCCAGAACGAGTTCCTCACTTTCCACGACCCCACATCGTCGTATATCAGCCTCACCTCTACACCTTCCTTTGCTTTGTCGGTCAGTGCGTCGGCAATAAGCTGTCCCAAAGCGTCAGAGTCGAAAATATATGTATTTATATGTATTGAATGCTTAGCTGTCTTTATATCGTGGAGCAGGGTAGAGAAGAATGTGTGCCCCTCAGTAATAATCTCCACTTCGTTGTTCTTGAATGGCAGCGCCCAGTTCTCGGAAGCAAACTGCTGTACCAGCGTGTGTTGTTCCTCTGGCACATGCAGGTCTTCCTGCTCTGTGAAACCCAGCAGAGAACGCTCTGTCAGCAGGTCCATGGAGTGTTCTGAGATATATTTCTCACGTCGCACGTTCTGTCCGAAGAAGAAGTATATGATTATGCCTATTACGGGCAGGAATATCAGCAGCAGTCCCCATGCCATTGTCTTTGCCGGAGTGCGGTTGTCGAGCAGGAGGCTTATTATTACTCCTGCTACGATAATCACGTAGACTGCTACAAGAATTCCTGTTAACATAGGTTGTTGATATTTGGGTTTTAACGTTTGTTGTCCTTAAGGGAAACCGACTAACTTGTGTGTCTGGAGCGACAGCCTCCACTGTGGATGACTCTTGACATATTCCACACAGCGTCTAACAATCTCGCTGTTCCTATCCTTGTCGCCTGTATCCATTGGCTGGAGATACTTTCGGGCATTCTCGAACTGAGTAGGAACTGTTGGTTCCGACGTTCCGTCGAACACTATCTTCAGCTCGTTACATCGCTCTGCTTTAAGTTCGCCGCCCTTTGGTGACACTGTCACCCAGTCAATATTTTTTGGCAGTTGTACGGAACCGTTGGTTTCAATCGCCACTTCGAAGTTTGCTTCGTGCAGCAAGTCTATTAGACTCTCTGTTACCTGTAAGCCGGGTTCACCTCCTGTCAGCACCACGAATCGGGTAGGGTACAATGATGCTTCTGCCACTATCTCCGTTTCGCTCATCTCCCGAAACTTACTGAAGTCTGTGTCGCAGAACGGGCACTTACGGTTGCATCCGCTAAGTCTTACGAATACCGCTGCCCGTCCTGTGTTGAAGCCTTCACCTTGCAGCGAATAGAATATCTCGTTAACCCTAATCACGTTCATAGATAGCCATGTTCCCGTCACTTTCCTCCACTTCCGTGCGATAGCAGTTAGGAACACGGTCAGTTATCCATCGTGCTATATTTTCGGCTGTAGGGTTTATGGGTAGTACGTCGTTTATTACTTTATGGTCCAGTGCATCCCTCACAATGTGTTTCACCTGTGTAAAGTCCGTTACCATTCCGTTCTTGTCAAGTTCCTTGGCACGGCACCATACTGTCACTTTCCAGTTATGTCCGTGAAGTCCGGTACACTTGCTCTCGTAGTCAAGTGTCAGACGGTGTGCTGCCGATATCTCTATTGTCTTCTTTACGTAATACATCTTTGTTGATTATTCTCTTTTACTATTCCCTTAACTTTTCACGTACATCGTTATGATATCATAGGGTATTCCGTTAACCTGTGTTATTGGTGCACGGTTGAATTCTGCTGTGGGATTTATCACATACACATTCTGAAGGAATTTCTTCAGACCCTCAATAAATTGGTCCGCTTCTGGCATCATTCCGACAAGGTGAAGTTCGTCGCGCTGTTGGTCCATAGTCAGTTGCTTCCACACATTCAGGATGTAGTAGGCTGCATTGCTGGCGTTGTTTACATTGAAAGTGTTTACGAACCTCATGCGGTTCTGGTTGAAGCTGAAGCAGCAGACTTTTCCGTCGAAGAAATAACCGTAGAGTTTCTGCCGCTGTCCGGTGAACGAACGGTGGTAGAGATGTTTCCATACAGGCAGGCATACGTGAGAGTAGCGTACATCCCGGAAATGGTCTTCTGTCACTGTCTTTACGTCGCGATTGATAGCAAATAGTGCCACTACATTGAGTTGAGGAATCACCGAACTCTCTACTACCGGGGCTATCTCTCCCGCCTCAACGGGAAAACTGTGGTGGTAGAGTTCTGCTTGTTCGTCTTTGTTGTATTCGTCTATTGGTACAAGCAGCACCGGCGAGTCGGTAACGACCAGTGCATTCTGGTAGTCATCTCCAGGCAGCACGGCAGTACTTAGTGCAGCCCTGAGGTTGGCTGCCTGCGAGATACCGCTCTTCATGATATATGGCTCATAGTTTATCTGTTCCTCTGTCGTAGGGTCTACCACAGAGAAGGACAGCCCGCCACTTGTGAGGCGCAGCGTCAGTCGGGGTTGCTTTCTTATGGTCTGTGCATTCATTTCGCCTACAAAGGTAATAAGAAAAATGAAAAACGAAAAATTAAAGAATAAAAAATAATGTCATGAAGAATTATTCTATTGAATAATGAGAATTTTTAATTTTTCATTTTTAATATTTCATTTATTTCACTACCTTTGTAGCCGTGATTGCAGACGAATTAGAATACAGGATTTGGCAGAACTTCGGCTTAGAACCCACACGCGAGCAGCGGGAGGTGGTAAAGACGTTCACGCAATTCATGTTTCATCGCTCCGATGCTGTTATGATACTTCGTGGAGCAGCAGGAACGGGAAAGACTACTTTGGCTGCTGCCTTGGTACGCACCACCGTGCAGATGCTCAAAGCTTCTGAAGACCACATGCCTGTGGTGTTACTTGCTCCGACAGGGCGTGCAGCAAAGGTGTTCTCACTTCATGCCAACCTGCCTGCATACACCATCCATCGGCATATATACCGTCAGAAGACTTTCAACGGCGACCTAACAGCATTTACACTTAATCCAAATCATCATCACGATACTCTCTTCGTTGTCGACGAGGCATCAATGATTTCAAATGCTGCAGCTCCCAATTCACATCTCTCACCTCTTTTCGGTTCGGGACAGTTACTCGATGATCTGATCCGCTATGTCTACAGTGGCACTAACTGTCGCCTTCTTCTTATTGGAGATCATGCCCAGTTACCACCTGTCGGTGAAACTGTTTCGCCCGCACTTTCGCGTCAGGTAATCAGTTCATATGGTTTGACGGTTTTTGAGAGCGAGATGAACGAAGTGATGCGTCAGTCACTGGAGAGCGGAATACTTATGAATGCTACTTATGTGCGCAATCTCGAACCAGGCATTATGCCTATAATCACTTTTGACGGCTTCTCCGACATACGACCTGTTCCCGGCAACGAACTTATCGAGGAACTCACTTCCAGTTATTCGCGAGTAGGTATTGACGATACCATAGTAGTGACACGGTCCAACAAACGTGCTAACATATATAATAATGGTATACGCAACCAGATACTCGACCGCGAGGAGATGCTTTCAACGGGTGATATGCTGATGATAGTCAAGAACAACTACTTCTGGACGGCAAAGGAAGAAAAGGGAGACAAGGCTGATAACATACCACCATTTATAGCAAATGGAGACAGGGCACAGGTGCTAAGGGTACGCAACGTACGTTCGCTATACGGACTGACGTTTGCCGACGTGTGGCTGCGTTTTCCCGACTACGACAACTACGAGATGCAGGTCGTGACGCTTCTCAATACTCTTTCTTCTGAAGCGCCTGCCCTTACCGCAGAACAGCAGCAACAACTCTTCGAAGGTGTCCTTGCGGACTATGCCGACATACCGCATAAAAGCGATCGCATGAAGAAAGTGCGCGAAGATCCTTATTATAATGCTCTTCAGGTGAAATATGCCTATGCAGTAACATGCCATAAGGCGCAGGGTGGACAGTGGTCTCACGTTTATGTCGACCAGGGCTACATCACCGACGATATGCTCACCACTGATTATATCCACTGGCTCTATACCGCCATCACCCGCTCAACGGAGAAACTTTATCTGGTTAACTGGAAAAACGATAAATAAGTTAGAATAAAGAAGAAAATGCGAATAATAACAGGTAAATACAAAGGCAGACGCTTCGATGTACCGCATACATTCAAGGCACGTCCCACAACCGACTTTGCCAAAGAAAACATATTTAATGTCCTCATGGGATACATAGACTTCGAAGGTGCAGCAGCCCTCGACCTTTTTTCGGGAACGGGCAGCATAACACTGGAACTGCTTTCGCGAGGCTCTTCACATGTTGTAAGCATTGAGGCAGACCGCGACCACCATTCTTTTATCTGTCAGTGTATAAAGAAACTTGCCGACCCCGCTGCCACTGCTGCCTGTCTGCCTCTGCGTGCCGATGTCTTCAGGTTCTTGAAGAACTGTCGTGAGCGCTACGATTTTATATTCGCAGACCCTCCCTATGCACTGAAAGACCTCCCGACACTTCCAGACAGGGTCTTCGAACGTGCTCTACTCAACGAAGGAGGTATCTTCGTCCTCGAACATGGCAAGGACCATTCCTTCGTCAACCATCCACACTTCGTGGAGCACCGCTCCTACGGTAGTGTAAACTTCTCTATATTCCAGTAATTCCTGTGCGCTTTTCAGGCTTCGATAATGCCTGCCTCCAGCCACTGTGCCACTAGGGCGTGTACATCCTTCTTGGCGGTTTCCTCGTCTACTTCGTATTCCTCAAGGAGTAAGGCAGTGAGGGAGTCTTCAGTGAAGGTCTTTTCGCCCTGGACCTTTTCCCAGAGATATGCAGAAGTTTCGTTCATGCTTATGATTTTTGAGAAATCTATGTTCTCTATTCCCTCTGCAACTACTACGTGTTCTCCGCAGATGGTACGTATTTTGAATCCTTTTTTTGTCTTCATCGTTTTATCTTATTTTTTTTAATAATTTCAACTTTTCATGAATGTTTTCATGAATTGTTCGAGTCGTAGAAGTCCGTAACTTCCACTGACGCACGACACTTCGTCGTACTGCTGAACAGAGTCTGCTTCGATACCTTTGTGCCAAATGAGGAACGGCACCGGCTCGTTGACATGGATGCGCATTTCCACCGGAGTAGGGTGGTCGGGCAGTACAGCGATGCATACATCTTGGTCTTTTACAGCCTCATATATAGGACGGATAAGTCGTTGGTCGAGATAGTTGATAGCACGAAGTTTCAGGTCGAGGTCGCCATCGTGACCTGCTTCGTCTGTTGCCTCGACATGTACAAAAACGAAATCATCGGTTAGCAGTGCTTTGATGGCTGCCTGTGCCTTACCTTCATAGTTGGTGTCAGCAAGCCCGGTGGCTCCTGGAACTTCTATAATTTTCAGACCGGCATAGTGCCCAATTCCCTTAATGAGGTCAACGGCTGATATTACCGAGCCTGATTTTACTTCGGGGAACTGTGCTGCTATTGTTTCCATGGAGGGGCGGTAACCTCCTGACCATGGCCAGATGCTGTTAGCCTGACGTTCTCCTCGACGGGCACGCTCAATGTTATATGGATGTTTTGAGAGCAGTTCCTGTGAACGGATTATAAGGTCGTTTAAAAGGCTTGCCGTTTCTGACTCACCCTTTACCAACAGTCCTTTCCACTCTTCTCCCGGATGGTCGTGGGGTGGAGCGCAGACGATGTCCTTGCTTCCACCTTTAATAATAAGCAGATGTCGATACTGAATGCCGCAGATAAAGCGCACTCTGCCTTTTCCGTAGCGTTCTGATATTTCGGGGTCGTTGGCGAGATTCTCATTCAGATAGTCTATAAGCACACTGGCATCCTCTGTTTGCAGGTTGCCTCCGTTGTGGGTGACTATTCGTCCGTCCTCAAGTGTGATGATATTACAACGAAGAGCGAGGTCATTCTCTTCCATTTCATATCCTATACTTGCCGCCTCGAGTGGTCCTCTGCCTTCGTACACCTTGTTAAGGTCATAACCAAGAATTGCAGTATTAGCAACTTCCGATCCTGGCGGAAATCCTTCGGGCACGGTAATTAGTCGTCCACAGCGCCCCTCCCGCGCCAGCATGTCCATCATGGGTTTTTCGGCATATTGCAGAGGGGTTTTACCTCCGAGACGTTCGATGGCGTGGTCTGCCATTCCGTCACCTAATATAATAATGTGTTTCATTGCTCTTAAATGTTAGCGATAGACATGATGTTAGCGAAGACTCCTGCTGCCGTTACACTGGCTCCGGCTCCGTAGCCTTGAATCTGCATCGGGTATTCCTTATACCGCTCGGTGGTGAGGAGTACGATATTGTTTGAACCTTCGAGGTTGTAGAACGGATGACCGAGTGCCACTTCTTGCAGGCTCACCGAAGTTTTGCCGTTTTCCATTTTAGCAACGAAGCGCCAGCGTTTGCCTTCGGCTTCGAGTTGACGGCGACGCTTTTCGAACTCAGCATCGAGATCCGGAAGGTTCTTCCAGAAATCTTCTACCGAGCCTTGGAAATAGTTATCGGGAACGAAGAGATGTTTCTCCACATCTTCCTGTTCTACTTTATATCCAGCCTCGCGTGTCAGGATTACCAGTTTGCGCACGACGTCCATTCCGCTAAGGTCTATTCGCGGATCGGGTTCGCTGTAGCCCTCTTCCTTGGCACGGCGCACTGTTTCAGAGAAAGGCACGTCGGCAGAAATGGTGTTGAATATATAGTTAAGTGTACCCGAAAGTACCGCTTCAATCTTCAGTATGCGGTCGCCCGAGTTTCTCAGGTCGTTCATAGTTCCGATAATTGGCAGACCTGCGCCTACGTTTGTCTCAAAGCGGAACTTTACACCGCGAGCCAATGCCGTTCGTTTCAGGCGGTAGTAGTTGTCGTAAGCCGATGATGCAGCAATCTTATTGGCAGCAATGACACTGATATTATGCTCCAGGAATGTCTGGTATAAATCAGCCACCTCGCGGCTTGCCGTACAGTCAACGAATACCGAGTTGAAAATATTCATGGCGAGCACCTCGTCACGCAGGTGCGAAATGCTGCTTGGCTCGCTTTGTTTCAAAAGTTCTCTGTAGTTGTCGAGGTCTATGCCGTCGCGTGAGAAGATAGCGTTCTTAGAACTGGCAATACCTACAACGTTTAGTTTCAGCCGGCGGTTCTGCTTCAGTTCCTCGTATTGCGAACGAATCTGTTCGATGAGTTTTCCACCTACAGTTCCTACGCCGCAGATGAAGAGGTTCAGCACGTTGTATTCAGAAAGGAAGAACGAATCGTGTAGCACGTTGAGCGACTTGCGGAGATTCTCTCCATTGACAACAAACGAGATGTTCGTCTCAGAAGCGCCCTGAGCACAAGCAATAACGCTGATACCGCTTCGTCCGAGTGTGCCGAAGAGTTTTCCTGCGATACCCGGTGAGTGTTTCATGTTCTCACCAACGATGGCTATTGTCGCCAGTCCGCTTTCGGCATTCATTGGGTACATCGCTCCCGTTTCTATCTCCTTGGCAAACTCAGCATTGAGTACCTCAACAGCGGCAGCAGCATCCTGGTCGCGCACACCGATAGAAGTAGAGTTCTCTGATGATGCCTGCGACACCATAAATACCGAGATGCCGTTATCTGCAAGACAAGAGAAGATTCGGCGGTTCACACCGATTACTCCCACCATCGACAGACCCGTAACAGTTATCAGGGTCGTTCCGCTGATGCTCGAAATACCCTTGATGGGCTTACGGTCGTTTTCAATCTCCTGTTTTATAAGTGTTCCCTCAAACGTCGGATTAAAGGTGTTCTTAACCCTTATGGGGATGTTCTTAACGCATACGGGGTATATCGTTGGCGGATAGATTACCTTGGCTCCGAAGTTACAGAGCTCCATCGCCTCAACGTAACTCAGTTCATTGATGGTGTATGCCGTCTTAATAACTCGCGGGTCTGCAGTCATGAATCCGTCAACGTCGGTCCATATCTCCAATACCTCAGCGTCGAGAGCTGCTGCGATGATTGCAGCGGTATAATCGGAACCTCCTCGACCTAGGTTTGTAGTCTCGCCGGTATCTTTGTCACGGCTGATGAATCCAGGAACTACGTATATCTTAGTTGACGGCTTATTGTCTTTATCTTGTGCGAAAGCCTCGCGCACCAGTCGGTTGGTCAGTTCCGCATCGAGTTGATGACGATTGTGCTTACGTTCAGTCCTTATGAAGTCGCGCGCATTCATGCGACGTGCGTTTTTGAAGAGCATCGTCACAATATTCGAGCTTAGTCGCTCGCCGTAGCTTACTATAGCGTTCTGAGTCTTCTCGCTGAGATCGTGAATAAGGAATACACCGAAGTAGATACTCCTAAGTTGTTCGAATAGAGCATCAATTCTTGTGAATAAGTCTTCGCGTTTCTTCGGGTCGGTAATCACGGTATCAATCATTTGATGATGTCGGTTTACCATGGCATCGAACTCATCTTTCCAGCGTTCGTCCCCCTTGAGTGCTAACTGTGATGTGGCTAAGAGTTTATCAGTAATGCCGCCGAGTGCACTTACTACCACTACTACGGGCTGCTTGCGAGCCTCTTTCTCTACAATGTTTTTTAAGCTAAGAATGCTTTTTACGGAACCTACAGACGTTCCGCCATATTTTAATACTTTCATTTCTTTTATTTAAGTTTCTGAAGCCTCTTAACGAGCGAGGTTATAGTCCAGTTCTTTGCGGCTGCAAAGATACGAAAAATCGTGCGCAGAACAAAATAAATCCAATTATTTTATTAAGTCGTTTTTAGGTTTTATGAAATTTTTATTTTTTCAAAAACCAAAATTTTGGGGAACCTGAAAATAAATTGCGAGACGGTTCACTTATTTTATATCAAAATATCTACTTTCTTAGTTTGACATACACTTCATCGGTAACGGGTTCTAACCACTCATTGCTGTTACCGGGCTGCACATCTAAAACCTTACTCAGCACCCCCCCAACGAGTCCAGTGAGCGCGGGAATCCTGTGTATGCATAGAGTTGTGAGAAAGCCTCTGACATCGTCATAATTGCTATTATAAATACTATTACTTATTTCATATTATCTTACTTATTTGTACTCTTTTATTTCCTGTTGTCCTGTCATCGCCCGATAGGCATTATGGGCAAGAGCCGTCAGTTCGTCCTCACCGGGATAAACGAAAACCGGAGCAAGGAACTCGATGTGGCGGCGGATGCCAGAAGTTATGTATTCTGAATGTGCCATTGCACCTGTGAGTAATATTGCATCAACGTGTCCGTTAGTTGCGGGAGCCAAAGAGCAGAGATGACGCGCTGTCTGATAGATCATGGCATCAAGAATGAGTTTAGCATGCTTGTCGCCCTCGGCAATGCGGCGCTCCACTTCGCGGCAGTCATTGGTGCCGAGGTGTGCTGTAAGTCCGCTGTGTCCGTTGATTTTGCGAATCATCTCCTCGCAGTTGTACTTACCACTGAAACACATCTTGATAAGTGCTGCAGTAGGCAATGCGCCTGCACGTGAGGGAGTGAACGGTCCGTCGCCCTCGAGAGCATTGCTGCACTCCACTGCCTTTCCGTGATGGTGCATTGCAAAGGAAATGCCGCTGCCAAGGTGGCACACTATAAGGTCCTGCTCCTCGTAGTTGACACCATGTTCCCGGCAGTAGCGCTTTGCAATCTCGCGCTGGTTCAGTGCGTGCCATATAGTCTCGTGCGGCAGTTCTGGAACACCCGTTATACGAGCCACTTCCTCCAATTCGTCAACGACTCCTGGATCTACGGTGAAAGCCCTGCATCCTGGTATGTCCTTGGCAATGCTCAACGCTATAAGCGAACCCAGATTGCAAGCATGGTGGAGACGTGGATGGCGAGTATCCTCGATAACTTTGTCGTTAAGTTCGTAAACACCGCTCTCGATGGGTTTCACAAGTCCGCCGCGACCTACAACAACATCAAAGTCCATTTCGTACCCCTGTCGTTTCAGTTCCTCAACGAGTTTCTCCTTTCGATAGTCGAACTCGTCCATTATGAATGGATAGCGACAGAGTTCCTCATATGGGTGGTTGATGCAAGCATGCATCACTATTTCTTCGTCTATGAATACCCCCACCTTAGTGGAGATCATTCCTGGATTTATAGCCAATATCTTCATTTACTTCTTACTTCTAAATTCTTAATTATAGTAAGGCACGCCATTGCCAGACTATTATACTTGGTGTCGGCAGAGTCGCCTCTTGATGTCAACGATACGGGACATGCCGCTCCTACAAGTCCTACCGCCAGACGGGTGTCGGTAAACGATGTCAGAGTCTTGTAATAGACGTTAGCCGCCTCAATGTCGGGCATTATCAGTACGTCGGCATCACCGTCTATCGGACTATCGATATGCTTTAAGAGTGCCGCCTCACGGTTTACTGCACACTTCACGTCCATCGGTCCGTCGACAATTGCTGGAGAAAAGTCCTCCTGACGTAACTGCGCGTAGTCTGTTGTCAGTGGGAATTTCTCAGATACTTTCTCGTTGCAGTGTATGAGCGCTATGCGTGGCTGGCTGATGCCGTAGACGCAGCAAACCTCTTTCGTATAGCCTATTATTGCCCGTCGCTGTTCCAGTGTGGGGTAGGGTATTACTGCTGCATCGCTCATAAACAGCAACTTGTGGTAGGTAGGTATCTGCATTACGCTGACGTGCGACAGAATGTTACCCTTTGGAAGAATTCCTTCTTCCTTATTAATAATGGCACGCAAGAGGATATCGCTGTTGATGATGCCCTTCATGATGACATCTGCCTCACCGTTGCGTACCATACGAACGGCTTCGCGTGCCGACTGCTCTATGCTTTCGAGATGAATGTTCGCCACCTCCGCCCATCCCTCATGGGTAGCCTTTTGGATGGCTTCTTGAGAATGGTCGTCGGTGCCTTCGACTGCTGCCACACGCACTTTGCAGCCACACGTCTTGAGACGGTCTCTGAGTTCGTTGAAATCTCTTATGGTTTTCATGGTATAGATATTTGACGCAAAAATAAACAATTTTATCGTTACCGCAAAGAGATTTTTGAAAAAAATGTGTATCTTTGTCGAAAATTTTAGCAAACTATGGATGAAAAGCAACGAATAATAGAGTTACGCAGGGAACTTCATGAGCATAATCACCGCTACTACGTAGACAACCAGCCAACCATAGGGGATCAGGAGTTTGACTTTCTGATGCATGAATTGCAAGACCTTGAGGCGCGACACCCCGAGATGTTCGATGCCAACTCCCCGACACAGCGTGTGGGTTCAGACCTCAATAAGGAGTTTCAGCAGGTAGCCCACCGCTATCCGATGCTATCACTCGCCAACACTTATAATGAAGGTGATGTCAAAGAGTGGTACAACAGTGTCAGCCGATTGCTCGGTGGCGAGTCCTTCGAGGTATGCTGCGAGATGAAGTACGATGGACTGAGTATCTCGCTGACCTATGTCGATGGAAAACTGACGCAGGCGGTGACCCGTGGTGACGGTGTCCAGGGTGACGACGTCACGGCAAACGTGCGTACCATTCGTTCCATTCCGTTAGTTCTGAGCGATAATACCAGCATTCCACACGAGTTCGAAATACGCGGCGAAATACTGCTCCCGTGGAAAGAGTTCGAACGAATAAATGCTGAGCGCGAGGCAGCCGAAGAGCCGCTCTTTGCTAATCCTCGAAATGCTGCCAGCGGTACGCTGAAAAGTCTCGACCCCACTGTGGTGGCACAGCGACGACTCGATGCCTACCTTTATTATCTTCTTGGCGATGAGATTAGCGGTGAGGGACATTACGAGAATCTGATGATGGCTCGCTCGTGGGGTTTTAAGGTCTCCGAAGGAATGCGCAAAGCCAAGTCGCTTGACGATGTGATGAATTTCATAAATTATTGGGACGCTGAGCGCAAGAACCTTCCTGTGGCTACCGATGGAGTGGTGCTGAAGGTTAACTCCATACGTCAGCAGCGCGCCCTTGGCTTTACTGCCAAAAGTCCTCGCTGGGCTATTGCCTATAAGTTCAAGGCAGAGCGTGCTTGCACCCGTCTCAACGAGGTTACATATCAAGTGGGGCGAACTGGCGCAGTAACACCCGTGGCAAATATGGAACCCGTGCAACTTGCAGGTACTACGGTGAAGCGTGCCACACTGAACAATGAGGACTTTATCCGTAGTTTCGATCTCCATATCGGCGATTATGTTTATGTGGAGAAAGGTGGTGAGATTATTCCGAAGATAGTAGGTGTAGACCTCGATCAGCGTCCAATCATAGCACAGCCAGTACAGTTTATTAAGCGCTGTCCGGAATGCGGCACCGAACTGGTACGCTATGAGGGCGAGGCGGTTCACTATTGTCCAAACGATGCCGGTTGTCCGCCGCAGATAAAGGGGCGCATAGAACACTTCATCAGCCGTAAGGCTATGAACATCGACTCACTGGGACCAGAGACTGTTGACGAATACTACCGCCACGGATTGATTCGCAATATTGCCGACCTTTACCTTATTGATGTACAGCAGATTAGCGGAGATGGTTCTCGAATTCGTTCGGCTCAGAAAATCGTCAATGCTATTGCTGCATCACGTGATGTTCCGTTCGAGAGAGTGGTCTTTGCGCTGGGTATTCGTTTTGTGGGTGAGACGTCTGCGAAGCAACTTGCACGCTACTTCAAGAATATTGATGCGCTGATGTCGGCAACACTTGAAGAACTTTGCGAGGTCGACGGCATCGGAGAAGTAATGGCGAAGAGTATCATCGGATATTTCCACAACGAAAAGAACAGAGAGATAGTGGAACGACTTCGCAGTTACGGCCTACAAATGGAACTCAGCAAGGAACAACTATCTGCAACAAGTGATCGACTGGCAGGACAGTCAGTAGTCATTAGCGGTGTTTTTGCACATCATAGTCGCGACGAGTACAAAGCCCTGATTGAGCAACATGGCGGCAAGAACGTTGGAAGTATCAGCAAGAAGACATCCTTCATACTTGCCGGAGAGAACATGGGACCTTCGAAACTCGAAAAAGCCCAGAAACTAAACATCCGGATTGTTAGTGAAGATGAATTCTTGGAAATGATAGAGTAGAAACATAAATCGTACCACAAATCAAGTGGTACGATTTATGTTTTATTCATCTACTCCGCGAAGGATAATCGACGTGGCGCCGATGGTGAATAGAGAACCATCGTAGATAACGCGCCGTTCCCTGTCGCCAAGAATCTCGTTGTCTACAAATGTACCAGTGTTGCTTGGACCATCACGGAGAATGTATTTCAGTTTGCCTTTTTTATCGCGCGATACATTTATAATACAGTGGGTGTTGTCTACACTTGGATCCACCGTTTCTATCGGAGTGTTTATGGGGTTGCCTTTCTGGTATCTGCCAATAACATTATCACCCATACGCAGGGGTATTACCTGTTTATAGTGGAAAACGTTTTCAATTACCACGATACTGCCAACGCCGTTTTCGTTGGCATATTCGTCAGGGTTTTCCTCCTTCTGGCGAGCACGAAGTTTACTGACACCAATTCGAATGCCAAACTGCTTTCCGCAGTCGGGACATTGAAACACAAGACTCTGTCCGTCCTGGTATTTTGTTTCATCAATGGTTATGTAATTCTCGCACTTAGGGCAGCGTACTCGTTTCATGGTTATTCACCCTTTATCTTTACCTTTCAACCTTATAAACCCATGCTTCTTCAAACTGCTCACCTTTGTCGCGTAGGTTGTTAAGTGCCTGATATGCCTGTGATTCAGATGAATAGTCGCCATATACGACCTTGTTGCCAGTTTTGGTCTTCATAATCCGTGTAGTGGTATGGCCGTCCTTGTGTAACTGTTCAACAAAGATATTCGCATTCTTTATTGATACCTTACTTGCCAATACTATGACAAATTCCGGTGCTGCAGGCTTTTCTAAATTCTCTTTAACCTCCAGTTTCTCTTCTACAGGTGCTTTGGCTTCTTCTGTGACAACTTCTTTAACATCAGTATTCTCCGGCTTGAAGTTTAGTTTTACCGGCTTGCCTTTAACTGCATCCTTAGGCATTAAATGCTTTAACATGCCTGTGTCGATGTTGCTCATTCTTACATCACCGCTGTCTCCGTTTGTCAGAGGGATAGAGAAAATGAAGATGGCGAGAATCACGGCAGCGGCAGCAACGATGTTCCTCAATGTGCTTACACTTATAGTGATGGTTTCTGCCTTGTGTTCTTTTACTTCTTCTATATTTATTATCTTGGCAGACTTGGCATGCCTGTTAGAAGTCGGTTTTTCCTTTTTCTCCTGTAAATCAAGTTCCACTCCACAGAGTCCGTAAAGTTCGGGGGTGAGAATACCTGCTTCATAAGGTGAGAACTCGTAGTAGCCATTCTCGTTACGGTTGAGAGTTCCTATGCCGTGCAACTCGTAACTGCCTTCATTCTCAAGGTGTTGCTTCAGTTCGTTAACGTCGTCATTTATCCTTCGCATTGCTTCGGGATAACTGATATCGTTGGCTTCAATATACGACTGTGCTAACAAAGAGTCGTTGAGTTGAAGTTTAGGATTGAACCCTAAGGTGCGGAGTGGCGGCAACATCATATTGTCGGTCTCGTCAAAACGAGATTCGACATGGTGCGCAACAAAACCACCCAACTGCGGAACTATCACGCAATCGTTGTGGAGAAGTAGTATTTCTATATGTCTTTCGAGTTCAATCACGAGTGCAAAAGTAATAGTTTTTCTTGAAACCACAAAGAAATTGAACTTAAAAACACAAAATTTGCCAAAAATCTTGTAAAGTAGCCAAATATTTCATAATTTTGCACGCAATATGGAATTTATCAAAACGAATATAAAGGACGTGTTCATAATTGAACCTCGTGTTTTCCCTGATGCCCGAGGATATTTCTTTGAGTCGTGGAAGCAGGAGGAATTCGATAAGAACATCTATCCAGTGCAGTTTGTTCAGGATAACGAATCAAAGTCATCAAAAGGCGTCCTGCGTGGTCTTCACTACCAGCGTGGCGAGTTCTCACAGGCTAAACTCGTCAGAGTTGTTAAGGGACGTGTACTCGACGTTGCTGTAGACCTTCGTAAGAGCAGCCCTACATTTGGCAAGCATGTTGCCGTAGAACTTAGCGATGAGAATAAGCGTCAGTTGTTTATTCCCCGTGGGTTTGCCCATGGTTTCCTGGTTCTTTCTGACGAGGCAATATTTACATATAAGGTTGACAATGTCTATGCCCCTCAAGCGGAGGCGAGCATACGCTACGATGATCCCACGATAGGGATAGATTGGGGTAGTCTGCCTAAGGAAGAGATACTTACAAGTCCCAAAGATGAGAATGGACGGGATTTCAAGAATGCTGATATATTTGAATAATAAGATGAAGAAGGGTCTGGTGTTTGTGTCGGTTTTGGCTGCGGTTCTATTTGGTGCATGCAGCGTCGGTACGTCCAACGATGACCGGGAGGATGCTGAAGCCAAGAAGTTGCTGCAGGGTCTATGGCTCGACAGCGAGACCTCTGTGCCTATTCTCAAGGCTCAGGGAGATACTATCTATTACGCCGATTCAACCCTCGTTCCCGCTAAATTCAAGATTGTTGACGATTCGTTGATACTCTATGTTGCGGACCAACGTAGCAGTTATCACGTAGTTGAACTGAAAGAACATATCTTTAAGTTCATCAGCCAGAGCCAAGACACGATAAGACTTGTAAAAGACGATGGAGAAGAGCCGATAGCCTCAATAAAGGAAAATCAGCCCATAGCTCTCAATCAGGGAGTGCACATAAAGCGTGATACCGTTGTCTATGTCTCTAATGAGAAGATACACAGTTATGTTAATGTCAGTCCTACAACCTACAAGGTTTACATTAACACGTACAACCAGGATGGGGTAGAGGTGTCTACGGTTTACTATGACAATATTGTCAACCTGACGGTGTATTCTGGTAACCGTCGCCTCTATGGCAAGGATTTCAAGAAACAGGACTTCGCCAGCTATGTACCCAATGACTTCATCAGCAATAGCATCCTTAGCGACATAGAACTCATTAAAACAACCCCGCAGTCGGTACTTTACCAAGCGTGTCTTGCTATTCCAGACGGTAACGTCAGTTTCAGGGTGAATATGGAGATGACACCAAGCGGAAAGATGACTATTAGTTCGGAAAAATAATATAGAGAAACCATAAATCAATAATATGAAAGCAACAGAACAGACATGGCAGCAGATAGAGCGGTTCTTGGGAAAAGTGACAAATAAGTTTCCCTCCATAGCCGAGGCTGAACGCATGACCGATATTCATGTAAGGGTATCGGACGGTGAACTGCTGGCATTCGATGATGACGACAACGAGATTACACGTTGTGTGGTGGAGCAGTGGATAGATTACAAGGAAGAAGATTTCAATACTTCTGTTATCAGCCAACTACGCCAGAGTATGGAGCATCATCGGCAGATGATAGAAGATATGAGTATACTCAAGCCGTTCAGCTTTGTCCTCGAAAACGAAGAAAGAGAGCATATCGCAGAACTGATGGTTGTCGATGGTGACACTGTTATCATCGGAGGTGACATCATGAGTGGTCTCGACGAAGAACTTAACGACTTCTTAGCCCATCTTTTGAAATAATTTGCAAATAATTTGCAAGAATGAAAGATAAGTCGTACCTTTGCATTTGCAATCTCTACATTGCAACTGGCGACAGTAAATAAACCATGAGTAACAAGATCAAACATAGCGGTATAGTTGAGAGCATTGAAGATGGCTGTATGAAGGTTCGAATCGTACAGACGTCTGCTTGTGCTGCCTGTAAGGTGGCAAGTCACTGCTCCGCTTCCGAAAAAAAAGAGAAGATAGTAGATATCTATGACTATCCTTCGACTTTCCGCAAGGGTGATGTTGTTACGGTAATAGCATCTTCGCAGGTTGGTATGAATGCCGTGCTCATGGGGTTCGGTGTTCCTTTCATCATTCTAATTGCCGCTCTGTATATCGTAAGCCGTTTCACAAGCGACGAACCGGTTATGGGAGTGGTAAGCCTCAGTTGTCTGGTGCCATACTACTTGTTGCTATACCTCGTAAGGGACAAGATACGCGAGAAGTTTGCGTTTACAATAGAAGAACCGCAGGTCTCTCAGGGCGAAGCGGTGAGAAATTGAAGAGTTAAAAATTTATATATACATTACTAAAACAAATACATTATGAACTTTATTTTGACTGCAGTACTCGTTCTTGGAGGCATCGCTCTCATTGCAGCAGTGGTGCTCTACATCTGCTCCAAGAAGTTTGCTGTCTACGAAGACCCCCGCGTGGGTCAGGTCACAGCGGTTTTGCCCGGTGCAAACTGCGGTGGTTGCGGTTATCCCGGTTGTTCCGGAATGGCTGACGCCCTGGTAAAGGGTGCTGACAAGGGTTCTCTCGACGGACTGTTCTGTCCTGTGGGAGGAGCCGATGTAATGGGTCAGGTCGCAGACCTTCTGGGTATGGCTATTGCTAATAGCGACCCAATGGTTGCTGTCGTTCGCTGTAATGGTACGTGTGAGAATCGTCCACGCATCGCTCAGTATGACGGTCTGACGACTTGCGCCGTAGTTAATAGTTGTGGTGCCGGTGAGACGGCATGTGGTTTCGGATGTCTTGGCTGTGGCGACTGTGTTGCTGCCTGCCAGTTCGATGCTATCCACATGAATCCCGAAACAGGTTTGCCCGAAGTAGATGATGACAAGTGTACAGCCTGCGGCGGATGTGTTAAGGCTTGTCCGCGTCACATCATTGAACTTCGTAAGAAGGGACCGAAGAACCGTCGTGTCTTCGTCTCTTGTGTCAACAAGGACAAGGGTCCTGTTGCCATGAAGGCATGTAAGGCAGCATGTATCGGCTGTGGAAAGTGTGTTAAGGAGTGTAAGTTCGAGGCCATTACTGTAGAGAACAACCTCTCTTACATCGATTTCAACAAGTGCCGCCTGTGCCGTAAGTGCGTTGCCGTTTGTCCTACCAAGGCTATCCACGACCCCAACTTCCCGCCAATGAAGCCGAAGACTGAAGAGGCACCAAAGCCAGTTGCCGCTCCTGCTACTAAAGCAGAGGCGCCCAAGGCTGATGCTCCGAAAGTAGATGCTCCAAAGGTAGAATCAACCCCTAAAACAGAAGAAGTAAAGGAGGATAAAGCATGAAAGTAAAGACATTTAGAATAGGTGGAGTACATCCCGCAGAGAATAAACTCACCAACGATGCAGTAACCCAGGCAGCAGCCGTTCCCGTACAGGCAACATTCCCGCTGTCACAGCACATCGGAGCCCCCGCAAAACCTGTAGTTGCCAAAGGTGACAAGGTAAAGGTTGGTACGCTGATTGCTGAGGCAGGTGGTTTCGTTTCGGCTCCTATTTACTCATCCGTATCGGGTACAGTACTCAAAGTAGATACAGCCATTGATGCTACAGGCTATCGCAAACCTGCTATTATAATAAAGGTGGAAGGCGATGAATGGGAAGAGTCTATAGACCGTTCTGACAAGTTGGAGCGCCTTGAGGATCATCCAGAGCTTACTCCTGAGGAGATTATCGAGAGAGTAAAGAAAGCCGGTGTTACCGGTATGGGTGGTGCTGGATTCCCCACATTCATCAAACTTACTCCTCCGCCGACAGCAAAGGCTGAGTGTGTTATAATCAATGCTGTAGAGTGTGAACCCTACATTACCGCCGACTTCCGTCTTATGATGGAGAAGGCAGACGAAATCCTCGTGGGTCTCGATCTCCTGATGAAGGCTGCCAAGGTAACCAAGGGTTACATCGGTATCGAGGACAACAAACCTGCTGCAATTGAACTCTTCCAACAGAAGACGGCTAATCGCAGCGATGTAGAGATTGTTCCTCTGGCAAAGAAGTATCCTCAGGGTGGTGAGAAGCAACTTGTTGACGCTGTTATCCGTCGTCAGGTGCCTGCTCCTCCTGCAATCCCAGTTAATGTAGGTGCAATAGTTCAGAATGTAGGTACTGCTTTTGCTGTATATGAGGCAGTTATGAAGAACAAGCCTCTCTTCGAACGTTATACCACAGTTACCGGTAAGCAACTTAAGAACCCTGGCAACTTCCTCGTTCGTATGGGTACTCCGATGAGCCAACTCATTGATGCATGTGGCGGTCTGCCCGAGGGTGACAACAAGATTCTTGCCGGTGGTCCTATGATGGGTAAGGCTCTTACTTCTGTTGACGTTCCTGTTTGCAAGGGAACAAACAGTGTTACTATCCTCACCGACGCTGATGCCCGCCGCAAGGAGACTCAGCCATGTATTCGTTGTGCCAAGTGTGTCAGTGCATGCCCCATGGGATTGGAACCCTATCTGTTGGCAACTCTTAGCAGCCTGAAAGAGTGGGAGCGTGTTGAGGCAGAAGATGTCACCTCTTGTATCGAGTGTGGCTCTTGCCAGTTCACATGTCCCGCCCATCGTCCACTGCTCGACAATATCCGTCAGGGTAAGTCAACAGTCATGGGTATCATCCGTGCACGTAACGCAAAGTAAAAAGGTAAAACAGTAAAAAAGTAAAAATAAAGAAATAACAATGGGAAAGTTAATTGTTTCACTTTCACCGCATGCACATGGCAACGACACGGTAGGTAAGAACATGTATGGCGTTATCATCGCTCTTGTTCCTGCCCTCATAGTATCGTTGGCTTACTTCGGACTGGGTTCCGCTATTGTGCTTGCCACCAGCGTGCTTGCCTGCGTTTGTTTCGAGTGGGCAATCGCTAAGTTCATACTGAAGCGTGAACAACTGACCATCTGCGATGGTTCTGCCATCCTTACCGGTCTGCTTCTCGGCTTCAACCTTCCGTCAAACCTCCCCATCTGGATCATCATTCTTGGTGCTCTTGTTGCCATTGGTGTTGGTAAGATGACATTCGGAGGTCTTGGTAACAACCCGTTCAATCCAGCACTTGTAGGACGTTGCTTCCTACTTGTCAGTTTCCCTGCACAGATGACCTCTTGGCCTCTTGCCGGACAGTTAACAAGTTATCTTGATGCTGAGACTGGAGCCACCCCTCTGGCTCTTATGAAGACAGCCATCAAGACGGGTGACACTTCTTATCTCGAGCAACTTCCTTCAGCAACTCACCTGCTCTTGGGTACCAATCCAACAGGCGGTCTGGGAACCATCGGTGAGGTTTGTGCGCTGGCACTCCTCCTCGGTCTTGCCTATATGCTGTGGAAGAAGATCATCACCTGGCACATTCCAGTTTCTATTATCGGAACAGTCTTTGTGTTCAGTGGTCTGATGCATCTCGCAAGCCCCGTTTATGCTGATCCGTTCGCTGAGATTCTCACAGGTGGTCTGATGCTCGGCGCTATCTTCATGGCTACCGACTATGTCACCTCTCCGATGACCCCAAAGGGACAGATAATCTACGGTGTTGCCATCGGCTTCCTTACGGTAGTAATCCGTAACTGGGGTTCTTATCCCGAAGGTATGTCGTTTGCAATCCTTATTATGAACGGTTTCACTCCGCTTATCAATAGTTACATCAAGCCCAAGCGCTTCGGAGAAGTGCCTGCTAAAGCAAAGGAGGAAAAGAAATGAAGAAGTTAGAATCATCTATCCAGAACATGGTGATAGTGCTCGTAGGCGTAGCACTCATCACTGGTAGCATCCTTGCTTATGTCAACCACGCTACCGAAGGTCCTATTGCCGAGCAGAAGGAGAAGACTCTCGCCGATGGTATCAAGTCGGTAATGGGTGGAGGTGAGCTCTCCGTAGCCAAGACCGACACAGTTCGTCAGAACGATGCTAAGGGCAAGGAGATGACTTTTATAATCTATCAGACCAAGGACGCTCAGGGTGCTGACCTCGGTGCTGCCGTAGAGAGTACTACCGGCGGTTTCGGTGGCGACCTTAAGATTCTCGTTGGCTTCGACCCCGAAGGAAACATTCTCGGATATACACTTCTCGAGCATGCAGAGACTCCAGGACTTGG
The DNA here is from genome assembly GCA_017449725.1 of Prevotella sp. Classification (GTDB taxonomy): domain Bacteria; phylum Bacteroidota; class Bacteroidia; order Bacteroidales; family Bacteroidaceae; genus Prevotella. The sequence continues at coordinate 29,810 of JAFTFC010000187.1, forward strand.
AGCCAAGGCTGACAAGTGGTTCCAGAAAGGTGAGAAGGGTGACATCATCGGTAAGAACCCATCAGAGCCCCTCACCGTCAGCAAAGACGGCGGACAGGTGGATGCCATCACGGCTTCTACCATCACCAGTCGCGCATTCCTGTTGGCAGTAAACAATGCCTACAGCGCTTTCAAGAACGATCCTGTCGATGGCGAGAGCGGTGCTTCAAAACAAAATGCTAAAGAAGAAGGAGGTGAAGAATGAACTATCTGAAAATTATTCTCAACGGCATTATTAAGGAGAACCCTACGTTCGTCCTTATGCTTGGTATGTGTCCTACGCTGGCAACTACCACCAGTGCCATTAACGGCTTGTCAATGGGACTTGCCACCATGTTCGTGCTGATCTGTTCGAACATCGTAATATCACTCATCAAGAACCTCACGCCAGACATGGTACGTATCCCCGTATTCATTGTCGTTATCGCGTCGTTCGTTACTCTCTTGCAGATGGTAATGCAGGCATACCTCCCTGGTATCTATGCATCTCTCGGTTTGTTCATCCCGCTTATTGTGGTAAACTGTATTATCCTTGGTCGTGCCGAGGCGTTTGCAGCTAAGAACGGTCCAGTAGAGAGCCTTATGGACGGTGTGGGCATCGGACTCGGTTTTACCATCGGTCTTACTCTTCTCGGTATCTGCCGCGAAGTTCTTGGTGCCGGCTCAGTGTTTGGTTTCGTGCTTCTGCCCGAGACCTACAACATCCTGCTCTTCGTGCTGCCTCCGGGTGCATTCATCACCCTTGGCTTCCTTGTGGCTATAGTTAACAAATTAAAGAAGGCATAAACACTATGGAGTACTTACTTATATTTATATCAGCGATATTCGTCAATAATATCATTCTGGCGCAGTTCCTCGGAATCTGTCCATTCCTTGGCGTATCGCAGAAGGTGAACACCTCGCTGGGTATGTCCGCAGCAGTTGCCTTCGTTATGACTTTGGCAACAATCGTTACCTACCTCGTACAATATTATATCCTCAATCCGCTCGGACTGGGTTACCTGCAGACCATTGCGTTCATCCTGGTCATCGCTGCCCTTGTACAGATGGTAGAGATTATACTTAAGAAAGTGTCGCCCGCCCTCTATCAGGCACTCGGCATTTTCCTTCCTCTTATCACCACCAACTGCGCCGTTCTCGGTGTTGCTATCCTCGTCATTCAGAAGGACTTCTCTCTGCTTCAGAGCGTTGTTTATGCCTTCTCTACGGCAATCGGCTTCGGACTGGCACTTACAGTCTTCGCCGGTATCCGTGAGCAGATGGCTCTGGTAAAGATTCCGCGTGGCATGCAGGGCACAGCCATCGTCCTTGTGACGGCTGGTCTGCTCTCGCTCGCATTCATGGGATTCTCTGGTGTTGACGGAGGTCTGAAGACTCTTTTCGGGCTTGACTAAAACCGAAGATATTATCACTAACGAGCCGCAAGGATTTTCCCTGTGGCTCGTTTTTTGTATATATTTGGTAATGCCCCAAATGATTATTTGCTAAAAAAGTTAAAAAAGTTAGTGAAATATTTGGAGGTATCAGAAAAAGTGCTTACCTTTGCAACCGCTTTTGAGGGAGCATGGCTCCGTAGCTCAACTGAATAGAGCATCTGACTACGGATCAGAAGGTTGTGGGTTTGAATCCCGCCGGAGTCACTGAAGAAAAGGAACTCACAAATGTTGAGTTCCTTTTTTTTAATAGCAATAAGTCAACGCCTACAACTTGAGACCATATGAAATACAACGATTTGTTTATAGATTTTGACGATACTCTATACGATACTCACGGAAATTCCAAGATAGCCCTATGCGAATTGTTCGAGGAGATGAGAATGTCTCGTTGGTTTGATGATGCAGAAGTCTTTTACGACGAGTATTGGCGTGCTAACATCGACCTGTGGGGACAATATGCAAAAGGAGAAATAACGCGCAACTTCCTTATCGTGGAACGATTCCGCCGCCCATTAGCCAAGTCAGATAGGCTTGAGGTTACTGAGGAACTCTGTCTCGAGGCTAACGACAGGTTTCTGGAACTATGTTCGTCAAAGCCCGGAGTAGTTGAGGGAGCCCACGAACTGATTCGTTATTTGAGAAATAGGGGATACCGCCTGCATATCTGCAGTAATGGCTTTCATGAGGTGCAGTACAAGAAACTTCGTGCTTGCGGTCTTCTTGACAGTTTCGATACAATGATCCTGAGTGAGGACGCCAAAGCAAACAAACCTTCACCGGCATTTTTCGAATATGCACTCGAAAAGACCGGTGCACAGCGTGAGTCAACCCTGATGATCGGCGACAATTATGAGACCGACATACTTGGGGCTATGAGGGCAGGACTCGATGTGGTTTTTTTCAACCGATTCCCGGAATTCCCTGCTAAGGAACCTGTTAACTATGAAGTTACGGCTCTGCGAGAACTGATGGACATACTTTGTAAAGTAAAAAGGTAAAAGGGTAAAGGGTAAAAAGGAAAAAGTTGGGGTATATACAATAAAATGCGGCAATTGGTCGTTTATGTTATTGTATATATACAAAATTTTCGGAAAATGATAGAATACGTTAAGGGTGAACTGACCGACGTTACCCCTGCCTATGCCGTAGTAGAGGCACATGGCGTGGGTTATGGAATGAATATCTCACTGAACACTTACTCCGCCATTCAGGGTAAGAAAGAAGTTAGACTGTGGGTTTTTGAGTCTATTCGCGAAGATGCTTACCAGTTGTTTGGCTTTGCTTCGCGTCAGGAGCGCGAGATGTTCATGCTGCTTATTACAGTAAGTGGAGTGGGAGCGAACACCGCTCGCATGATACTCTCTTCACTCAGTGTGCAAGAACTTTGTAATGCCATTTCCACTGGCGACGAGCGACTGTTGAAAGGAGTTAAGGGCATAGGGCTGAGGACCGCACAGAGAATAATAGTAGACCTTAAGGACAAGATAATCACTTCGGGTATAGCCCAGGAACTACCCTCGAATGCCGGAACAGCCACCCCTCTTGTTGACAACAGCGTGAAAGATGAAGCTGTTGGTGCATTGACGATGTTAGGATTTGCCCCGGCACCATCTGCAAAGGTCGTTCTGGCAATCTTGAAGGAACAGCCCGGACTTCCCGTAGAACAGGTGGTGAAATTAGCACTCAAACAAATTAAATAACCCGTTAGACAACATTCGTTAAATATCAGCAACAACGCTACGATGAGGAGACAGATAACAACCATAGCAATGATGATAGCAGGCATTATTTCGGTGCTTGCAATGGTTGTTGTGCCTCATCCCGAGAAAGCGCCTCAGACACCTCCTCCCGCGGATGACGACAAACTGAAGGACACAATTAGCATCACGTCGCAGCCGATAATTGACGACGAGGACATACCCGACTCGCTGCTCAATCCCCGATGGAAAATTCAGAAGACCCAAGCCATTGAGGATGATGACCTTACCTCCAGTCCGTTAGACCTTCAGATGCCCGAAAACCTGAAGCAACAGGTGGAGTATAATGACACACTCGACAGATATATATTCGGAAAGAAGATGGCTGGCGGATACCTTGGAGCACCTATAATGATGACTACCGAGGACTACATGAAATGGAGTGAGCGTCAGGCGATGAAGGATTTCTTCCGCTCCAAGAATTCGGAGATTTTCGAGAAAAAAGGCAAGGAGAAATTCGATTTCACCGACATGCACTTCGACCTCGGACCGGCAGAGAAGATTTTCGGTCCCGGTGGTGTGCGCATCAAGACTCAGGGAACTGCCGAGCTAAAGTTGGGCGCTACCATCAAGAATATCGACAACCCGTCGCTGCCGATACGAAATCGCAAGACAACGACGATGAACTTCGACGAGAAGATAAACCTCAGCGTCAACGGAAAGATTGGTGACAAGGTGAACATGAACCTCAACTACAACACCGACGCTACGTTTGACTATGATGCGCAGAACCTCAAACTGAAGTACGAGGGCAAGGAAGACGAGATAATCAAACTTGTTGAGGGTGGTAACGTTTCTTTCCCCAGCAACTCTTCGCTGATCAAAGGTGCCTCGTCACTCTTTGGTATTCGTACCGACATGCAGTTCGGAAAACTTAAGTTGCAGGCTGTGGTATCACAAAAGAAATCCTCCAACAAGAGTGTTTCGAGCCAGGGCGGCAAGCAGACAACTCCGTTCGAGATCAATGTCGCAGACTACGAGGAGAACAAACACTTCTTCCTGTCCCACTACTTCCGTGACATCTATGATAATGCCATGCAGAAATTGCCTACACTTACTACCGGTATTGCAATTTCTCGTGTTGAGGTGTGGGTAACCAACAAGACAGCAACAACCACAAACACCCGAAACATCGTGGCTCTGTCAGAACTTGGTGAAGGCGGCTCTTCTGTTGTTCCGTCAAATAATGCCAACAGTATCTACAACGATATGGTGACGCGGAATGTCAATGCCCGTGACATAGACCAGACCACATCCACGCTTGATGGCAACGGCTACGAGGGTGGAGTAGACTACGAGAAATTGGAGAGTGCACGATTGTTGTCGAGTTCAGAGTACAAAGTGAACTCCGCCCTTGGCTATATCTCGCTGAATCAGGGACTGCAGACTGACCAGGTGCTCGCTGTGGCTTATGAGTACACCTACAACGGTATGACCTACCAGGTGGGAGAGTTTGCCAGCGACATCAAGGAATCCAACAAGGCTCTCTTCGTAAAGTCTCTGAAGAACACCAGTAACAGCCCGCAGCAGTACAACTGGCCCTTGATGATGAAGAACGTTTACTATCTTGCCAACAGCGTGGAGAAAGACAAGTTCCGCCTGGATGTTAAATTCCAGAGCGACACTTCTGGCGTGTACCTTTCTTATATACCCGAAACTCAGGTAAAGGAGACACCTATCATCCGCCTGCTCGGTGCAGACCGCTTGGACAATAATAATAAGGTTCACAGCAATGGTTACTTCGACTACGTTGAGGGTTATACCGTAAGCAACGGACGAGTGTTCTTCCCTTGTAAAGAACCATTCGGCTCCAACATGCGCGACTATCTCATGGCTCGCGGAGTACCCTATGAAAAAGCTGAGAAATATGCTTTCACCGAGCTGTATGACTCTACCAAGACTATTGCAAAACAGATTGCCGAAAAGAACAAATACCAACTCGTGGGTCAGTATCGCGGAACCTCTGCCAACGTAATCTCGCTTGGAGCCTACAATGTACCTCAGGGATCTGTTGTAGTAACTGCCGGTGGACAGACCCTTACCGAGGGTGTTGACTATAGCGTTGACTACAATGCTGGTCAGGTGACGATTTTAAACCAGAGCATCCTCAGTGCCGGAACCAACATCAACGTTTCGCTTGAGAGCAATACCGACTACGGACAGCAGCGCAAGACGATGGTTGGACTCAACTGGGAATATGACTTCACCAAGAACTTCCAGCTTAGCGGAACGTTCCAACACCTTAGCGAGCAGTCGCTTACTACTAAGGTGTCAATGGGAGCAGAGCCTCTGAAGAACACTCTTTGGGGTGTTAACCTCAACTGGAAGAAGGAGAGCCAGTGGCTTACCAACGTGCTCGACAAACTGCCCGGACTTCATCTTACTCAGCCTTCGATGATTTCATTCCAGGGCGAGTTTGCACAACTCATTGCAGGAATGGCAGGCGGCACCCAGGACAATGCCTCATATATCGACGACTTCGAGAATACCAAAAACACCATCGATGTGTCAACACCGACATCATGGGTAATATCGAGTGTACCGACGATGTTCAACGAGGTAAAGGACAAGACTGGTCTTACCAGCGGCTACAACCGTTCATTGATGGCATGGTATAACATTGACCCGCTCTTTACACGCCGTTCTTCAACCCTCACTCCTGGACATATCAAGAGCGACCTCGACCAGTTGTCCAACCACTATGTACGCGAAATCTACGTCAACGAGCTTTATCCCAATCGCGACCAGAGTTCATACAACGGAGCTACGGCAACCCTGCCGATTCTCAACCTCGCTTTCTATCCCACAGAACGCGGTCCTTACAACTTCGACCCTAATATGAATGCCGACGGTTCGCTGCCAAACCCGACAAGCCGTTGGGGAGGAATGATGCGTAAGCTCGACACTTCAGACTTCCAGACTGCAAACATTGAATATATAGAGTTCTGGATGCTCGATCCGTTTATATATACCGCCGACCAGCAGGGTTACGGAGGTGATCTCTACATCAACCTTGGTGACATCAGCGAGGACGTTCTCCGCGACGGCAAGAAGTTCTATGAGAGTGGAATGCCTGTAGACGGAACCAGTAACTTCACTACAACTCAGTGGGGAAAGATACCTACGCAGCCTACAGTCACCTATGCCTTTGCCACTTCGAATGGTTCGAGAGCCATGCAGGATGTTGGTTACAACGGTCTGACAGACGATGAGGAGCGCACCTTTGAGGGTTATAGTGAATACCTCACCGCTGCTCAGTCTACTGTTACCAATACAGCACTCTTGGACAGCATCAAAGCAGACCCGGCAAACGACGACTATCACTACTTCCGCGGCACCGACTACGATCAGCGAGAGCTGTCGATACTCGATCGCTACAAGCGCATCAACATGCCGCAGGGCAACTCTCCCGACAACGAGTCGCGTACAGAGACATACGACACGTCATACAAGACAACTCCCGACGTAGAGGACATCAATCAGGACTACACTTTGAATGAGTATGAGAAATACTTCCAGTACAAGGTGAGCATTCGCCCCGAGGACCTCTATGTAGGTCACAACCACATTGTCGACATGCGCGAGGCTACACGAGTGCTCCGCAACGGAAATACCGAGACGGTGAAATGGTATCAGTTCCGCATACCGCTGTCAGAGATAGAGTCAAAGCAGGGAAACATCAACGACTTCACCAACATCCGCTTTATGCGAATGTTCCTAACAAACTTCCAAAAGCCTATCGTGCTGCGCTTTGGTTCTCTCGATTTGGTGCGTGGCGAATGGCGTGTTTATGAACAGTCGCTCAATACCGGAGCTGCCGAAACGGGTAAACTGGCGGCAGGTGCCGTGAACATTGAGTAGAACAGTGACAAAGTGCCCGTCAACTACGTGCTGCCTCCCGGAATACGCCGTGAGCAGGACCCGACACAGCCGCAGTTGGTTGAGAGCAACGAGCAGTCTCTCTCCATGGTACTTACCGACCTTTCGAGCCAGGAGGCAAAAGCGGTGTATAAGAATACCACCCTCGACCTGCGCCAGTACAAGCGACTGGAGATGTTCGTTCATGCCAATGCTCTGGCTCAGAACACGACAAACCTTCAGGACAACCAACTGGCGGTATTCGTTCGTCTTGGTTCCGACTACAAGAACAATTACTATGAGTACGAGATACCCCTTAAACTTACCGAGCCCGGGCACTACGACCGCTATTCGTCAGCCGACTGCAGGCTGGTATGGCCCGAGGAGAATATGCTGAACATCCCGCTCGACCTGTTCACTGCCGTAAAGAAGGCTCGCAACCAGGCTAAGGCAATGGGTAACGCGTGGTTCAACCGCGAATATTCTGTCTACGACACCGACAATCCCAACAACAAGGTTTCCGTGATGGGTAACCCGTCATTGGGTGAGGTAAAGACAATGGTTATCGGTGTGCGTAACCTCAGCAGCGATCCTAAGAGTGGCGAGGTATGGCTCAACGAACTTCGTCTCAAGGAGTTTAACAACGAGGGCGGATGGGCTGCTCAGGGTCAGCTTAACGTACAGATGTCCGACTTCGGTAATGTGCTCATGACGGGACGTATTGTCAGCGAAGGCTTCGGTGGACTTGAGGATGGCGTTGCTCAGCGTGCCCAGGACAACAATACTTCATATTCGGTTAAGACAAACCTCGAACTCGGAAAGTTCTTCCCCGACAAGGCAAAGGTTTCTATACCTCTATATTATGCCGTTTCCAAAGAACGTTCAGCGCCTAAATACAATCCTCTCGACACCGACATGCTGTTAAAGGACGCTCTTGATGCTGCTGCCAACGGACACGACAGAGACTCTATTGAGAATATTGCCGTTACCAAGAAGACAAACACTAACTTCTCGCTCAGCAACATGCGCGTTGGAATAACCACCAAGCGTCATCCCATGCCATATGATCCGGGCAACTTCACATTCTCCTACAGCCATTCTCACTCTAATACTACCGGTGAGACCACTGTCTATGAGAACGACGACGAGTGGCGCGGTTCTATAAACTATAGCTATACTCCGGTCTACAAGCCTTGGGAACCGTTCAAGAAAATGTTTGCCAAGAACAAGAGCAAGTGGCTCGATATCCTCAAGCGCTTCGGACTCAATTGGTTGCCGCAGAATGTGGCGTTCAATACCGAGATGTATCGCATATACCACGAGCAGCAGGAGCGCGACATGGAAGACCTCAACTCTTCTATGACGGCAACATTCAGTGAGGAGTTCCGATGGAACCGTGAGTTCTCAATCCGTTGGGACCTCACCAAGAACCTCCACATGAACTTCCAGTCTGCAACCCACGCACAGATATAAGAGCCCTACACACAGATTAACAAGGATCTTTATCCCGACCACTATGAGGCATGGAAAGACTCCGTGATGACGAGCATCCGTCACCTCGGAACACCGCTCGACTATAACCAGCAGTTCACTGCCAGTTACCAGCTACCGCTTAACCTCATTCCAATCTTCGACTGGGTGAACTCCGATGCCACCTACAATTCCACATACCGATGGACTCGCGGAACCGATAGCGAAGACGGTACCTCGCTGGGTAACATCGTTTCCAACAATCGTCAGTTGAACATCAACGGAACGTTCAACCTGGAGAAACTCTACAACCATTCGCCATTCCTGAAGAAAGCAAACGAGAGATTCAACAAAACGCCGAAGCGTACTGTGAACAACGGTAAGAAGAACGACGCAAAGGACAAACTGAAGAATGGAAAAGACGGCAAGAACTCCAAGGAAGAGAAAGAACTGCCCAAGAACAAAAAATCGTTCGAGAAGGAAATAACGCTGATGCCCGACACGACACTCATCGTGAACCACGGCAAGAACAGCAAGCGACTCATGGTATCGGCAAAGGGTCCCGACGGCAAACTCTATCCCGTGAAGTACAAGTATGTGGACCAGAACAAGATACAGATAACGTCGAAGGTAGATACTGCGACGAAGTTGAAACTCACCGTCACTCCGAAACCGTCTAACGAAGATCAGTCGTGGTACAAGACAATGCAGGTGATAGCCCGAGGACTGATGATGATACGCAACGTCTCTGTTTCCTATCGCAATCAGTATGCCATGTCACTTCCGGGCTTCCGTCCCAATGTCGGCGATGCCTTCGGACAGCACAAAGGCAGTCCTATGGCACCGGGTCTCGACTTCGCCTTCGGTCTTATGGACGACAGCTATATCGACAAGGCTCTTGAGAACAACTGGCTTATAATGGCTGACGGTCTTGCTACTCCCGCAACTACCAACAAGTCCGTCGACTTGCAGCTGAAAATGACCCTTGAACCAGTGAAGAACCTCAAGATAGACCTCAATGCATCGCGAACTGAGACCAAGGCAAAGAGCATTCAGTATATGTACGAGGGACGTCCTATGACTCAGAGCGGAACCTTCAACATGACAACCATATCCATCGGGTCGGCATTCGAGTCGATGGGCGATGCCACGTCGGGCTATAAGTCGGCAACATTTGAGAAGTTCTGCCGCTCTCTTGACACCTTCCGTGACAAGGTAGAGGCACAGTATGCCGGTTCTACATATCCTGCCAGCAGCGAGCTTTCAGGTCAGAAGTTCGATCCCGCCAACGGCACCGTCAACAAATACAGCAGTGACGTGCTCATTCCGGCATTCCTTTCTTCATACACCAGCATCGGAGGACAGTCGCTTGACATCTTCCCGGCACTTTCTCGCCTCCTTCCCAACTGGACCATTCGCTACAGCGGACTCGGTCAGCTGCCCTGGTTCCGCGATGTCTTCAAGAGCGTAAACCTCAACCACTCTTACAAGAGCATCTATGCCGTCGGTTCCTATAGTTCCTACAGCACTTGGCAGGAGTATATGAATGGCTTGGGCTTCGTCAAGGATGCCACCACCGGCATGCCTACGCCCAGTTCTATGTACAACGTATCTACCGTAAGTATCAACGAGGCATTCTCGCCACTGCTGGGAGTCGACTTCACCTTCAAGAACAACCTTACCTGCAAGTTGGAGTATCGCAAGATCCGCACCCTCACGCTCTCCACAACATCTGTTCAGATCAACGAAGACCGCTCGAGCGACTGGGTTATCGGAGTAGGGTATAAGATAACCAATTTCAAGCCCTTCGGAACAAAGACGCGCAAGGCGAAGAGCAGCAAGAAAAAGACCGAGGAAGAAGACACCGCAAAGCAGAACAACAAGAACAATTCACGCGGTTTCAATTCCGATCTCAACCTGCGTCTCGATCTTAGTCTGCGCGACCAGGCATCCATCTGCCGCGATATTGCTACCGAGATATCATCAGCAAGCAACGGAAACAAGGCGTTCAAACTCTCTTTTGCCGCTGACTACACCCTGACGAAGATGCTCACCATGAGTTTCTTCCTTAACCGCCAGACTAACACCCCGTTGCTCTCTTCTAGCAGTTATCCCACAACTACCACCGACTTCGGACTCTCCGTGAAGTTCTCGCTCACGCGATAGAGCAACATAAAAAGAAGCCGCGAGGCTCCATCGTCCCCACGGCTTTCTCGTACCCCCGTACCTCCGTACCCCCGTACCCCCGTACCTCCGTACCCCCGTACCCCCGTACACATTGGGGTCGGTTCCGCTGTGTGCTCAATAGTTTATTAAATGTTACCTTTTATGTAACCTTTTTTATTTGTTGTTCTTTTTTATTATCCTATATTTGCAGCCGAGATGTTAAGTGAAGAGTGTGACGAGGTGAAGACACTTCGTAAAACTTCTTTCGCGTGCGCGCCCGCGCGTAGAAAGTTTGAAAACAGTATTCACCTTGTCACTTTTTGAGTTAAGGTAGAAAAAGCGCTGCTTTAGATGTCTGAAGCGGCACTCTGGAAGAGTAAAGTGATGCTTTAAGGGGGCTAAAGCGGTGGTTTAGCCAACCTTCCTACCTGTAAACATACGGCACAATCCGAAGGTGAATGACTTTGCTTCAACCTCTCTGAATCCTGCTTCGTGCAACATGCGGCAAACAACGTCTGGTTTAGGGAAATGAAGTACCGACGCAGGAAGGTAGTTATATGCTTTGCGATTACCCGACAGAAGTCCTCCGATAAAAGGGAGCACATGCATGAAATATAGCTTGTATCCCCACAACAGGATTTTGTTCGAAGGAACTGAGAGTTCCACAATGCACAACAAACCGTCCTTGCGCAATACCCGGCACATCTCATCCATACCCCGTTGCAAGTGTTCGAAGTTGCGAACACCAAATGCCACACTTACAGCATCAAACGTTTCTTCATCAAAACTAAGATTTTCGCAGTCGTCAACAAGCATCTCTATATCAAGCCCGAGAGCCTTAACCTTCTGGCGTCCCACCTCAAGCATTCCTTCCGAGATGTCTACACCAGTAATATGACTCACTCCGGCATTAGCCAAGGCAATGGCAAAGTCACCCGTTCCGCAGGCAACGTCGAGAACCTTCCCGGGCTGCTCCCTGCAGATACGCTGTACCGCTCTTCGGCGCCAACTTTTGTCAACATTTAGCGACAGAATGTGATTGAGCCTGTCGTATGACGGTGCAATCACATTGAACATATTCTTTACAAACTCCTTCTTTGCCATTGTATTTCGTTTTTCACGGCAAAGGTACAAAACTTTCGGCGGAACACCAAGCAATGTTTAAAGGAATTTAAAGACAATGACACAAACTGAAAAATTTAGTGTTTAATAACAGTTGAAGTGTATGATATGTCAAATAAAAGTTGTAATTTTGCACTCTGAAAATATGCCCCGAACGGCTTAGAACGAAAATAAATGGCATTTTCGGGCATTTTTCGAAAAAAAGACAAAAGTATAACTTATAATATCAATGGACGAAAATCAGACTTTTGATGGTGGACAGACCATCGACAACGACAGAATCATTAAGATTAACATTGAAGAGGAAATGAAATCCTCGTACATCGACTATTCTATGTCGGTGATTGTTGCCCGTGCGCTGCCCGACGTGCGCGACGGCTTCAAGCCGGTTCATCGCCGCATCCTCTACGGTATGGCAGGAATCGGAAACACAAGTGACAAACCTTATAAGAAATGTGCCCGCGTAGTAGGTGAGGTGCTCGGTAAGTACCACCCACACGGTGACAGCTCTGTTTACGGCGCTCTGGTGCGTATGGCACAGGACTGGAACATGCGCTACACGCTGGTCGACGGACAGGGAAACTTCGGTTCTGTGGACGGTGACTCGGCAGCGGCTATGCGATACACTGAGTGCCGTCTCTCTCGAATGGGTGAGCACATCATGGACGACCTGGAGAAGGACACCGTGGATATGGCTCCCAACTTCGACGACTCGCTAGAGGAGCCGACAGTAATGCCTACAAAGGTGCCCAACCTGCTGGTGAACGGCGGTAACGGTATCGCGGTGGGTATGGCGACAAACATTCCTACACACAACCTGGGTGAGGTGATAGACGGATGCTGTGCATACATAGACAATCCGGACATCGACACCGAGGGACTGATGCAGTACATTCAGGCTCCCGACTTCCCAACAGGCGCGTACATCTACGGTCTGCAGGGAGTGAAGGACGCTTACGAGACAGGTCGTGGACGCATAATGCTGCGTGCAAAGGCGGAGATTGAGAGCGGAGACACCCACGACAAGATTGTCGTTACAGAAATCCCCTA
>JAFTFC010000188.1 GCA_017449725.1 Prevotella sp.
CCCCAATGACACCGAATGCGTCAGCATCGTCGACGTCGACATGAAGCGCTCTGAGCAGGTGCGCCGCTGGTGGCCCTTCCTCCGCGACCGCCGCATCGACGCCTACACCGACCTCACCAAGCGCTTCGTCGACTGACTTGGAAGTACGAAAGAGTACTCGCGCACACTAAAAAAACGACCTCCAAGGGTGTAAGGGTGTCAAACCCTGTCGTACAGGGCGTTTCGGGCGTACACCCTGGGGTGTAAGGGTGTGGTAAGGGTGTACATTAATTCATAATTCATAATGCATAATTCATAATTAAAGGTGTACACCCTCGCAACACCCTTGCACCCTAGGGTGTGCAGCTGCAGGCCCGATAAACAGAGGGCTACAACACCCTTACACCCTTTAAAGCGAAAATTTTCATGTAACGAAGTGATTTGCGAGTAGAAGAGAGGAGTAACCTCGCTGGCAGCGAGCCGTAACCTCGCTGGCAGTGAGCCGTAACCTCGCTGGCAGTGAGCCGTAACCTCGCTGGCAGTGAGCCGTAACCTCGGTTTTAGTAAACCATAACCTTGGCGGGAAATTCTCTAGAGAATTCTTCGTGATGCTTATACCACGGTCCGGCAATGGAATAACCTCGGTCGCAAATTCTCTAGAGAATTTCCCGACAAACCTATACCATACTCGGACCTTGGAATAACCTCCGCTTCTACAAACAATAACCACGGAAGGGGCAGCATTATTGAATTACTAAATTTTAATTCCTTATTTTTTCTTATTCAAATAATTATTCGTACCTTTGCAGGCTGAAAAACAAATCATATAACAAATAAGTAAAGATGTCAACAATTACAATTATCGTTGCGGCTTTCGTTATTGGCTATTTCTTCATCGCCATCGAGAGCGTGACAAAAATCAACAAGGCTGCCATCGCAGTCCTTATGTGTGTAATCTGCTGGACCCTTCTTGCACTCGGTCATGCAGGCCTTCTCGGCACTGCGCTGCCGGCAGGATGGGAGCTCGGCGAGTCTATTGAGAAGAACCTCGGAGAGGCGGGCACTACCCTCTTCTTCCTAATGGGTGCTATGACCATCGTCGAGATTGTAGACCAGCACGGAGGTTTCAACTGGGTACGCGGAGCGCTGGCTTCGAAGTCTAAGCGTTCGCTGCTGTGGAAGATTTCGTTCATGACGGCTATCCTCTCTGCTGTTCTTGACAACCTCACCACCTCTATCGTCATGATTATGATTCTGCGTAAACTGGTGCAGGACAAGAACGACCGCATCTGGTATGCTGTGTGCGTCATCATCGCTGCCAACGCCGGAGGAGCCTTCTCGCCCATCGGCGACGTTACCACCATCATGCTGTGGAATGGTAAGATGATTACCGCGCTTGGCGTTATCTCTGAGATTATCATCCCTTCGTTCGTAGCTTTCATTGTTCCTACTTTTGTGATGCAGATGCACCTCAAGGGAGAGCTGCCCGCCATCGTTGAGAAGAAGGCTGACACCGACGATGCCATTTCTGCCTTCCAGCGTAAGCTTATCTTCGCTATCGGTGTAGGCGGTCTCTGCTGTGTTCCTATATTCCATACCGTTACCGAGCTCCCTGCTTTCATGGGTATTCTCGCCGTACTTGGTATTCTGTGGACCGTTACCGAGCTCATCTACCACAACAAGAAGGAGAACGACCCGCGCGCTAAGCGTGTTGTACAGTTGCTGTCACGCATCGACCTCGCAACCATCATGTTCTTCCTCGGCATCCTCATGGCAGTAGCCACCCTCTCAGAGATTGGCGTGCTCGCAGCAATGGGACAGTGGCTCGACGAGGCTATCGGCAACGACTACCTGATTACCGGTGCCATCGGTATTCTGTCAAGCATTGTGGACAACGTGCCCCTCGTAGCAGCGTCTATGAAGATGTACGTTATCGACTCTGCTCCCAACCTTGTTGTCGACGGAGTATTCTGGCAGCTTCTTGCCTACTGTGCCGGTGTCGGCGGCAGTATGCTCATCATCGGTTCTGCTGCCGGTGTAGTAGTAATGGGCTTGGAGCACATCAGTTTCGGATGGTACATGAAGAACGTCACCTGGATTGCCTTCGTTGGCTATGTTGCAGGTATCATCGTTTACTGGCTCGAGAAGACTTTCCTCTTCTGACAATTACTTGCTAAAGAAACAACACTAAACGAGCGGCTGAGGTATTCCCCAGCCGCTCGTTTGGTGTTTCTCATCTCGCTTTTTCCGCAGTTATTGAGATAACAGCGCATTTTCATCCTCCAAATTTGGTGGTTTCAAAAATAATTATTATTTTTGTCGCATTATTAATAAAACCTATCAACTATGAAAAAGTTAACTATACTATTGATTGGAGTTGCTTTTGGCTTTTCGGCTACAGCCCAGGAGAAGAAAACCATCGAAGTTCCCCAATGGGTAAACAACGTGAAGTTTTCGGGTTACGGAATACTGCAATACCAAGGTCAGGACAAAGAAGGAGCCAAATCAAATTCATTCAATTTGCGACTGCTTCGTTTGATTGCTGACGGTAAAATCGGAGATTTCGACTGGCGTGCGCAGATTCAGGGTACTAATGCCAAAGGTCCCGGTGAACCTACAGTACAGTTGATAGACCTCTACGCCGAATGGGTCAAGCACAAGGAGTTCCGCGTGAAAGCAGGACAGTTCAAGCGTGCCTTCACATTCGAAAATCCCACCCACCCCATTACTCAGGGTTGGCGCGGATATGCCGATGTAATAAACCGTCTTTCAGGATTCGGCGACCGTACAGGCGAGAAGTCATCAAGTGGTCGTGACATCGGTATCCAGATTCAGGGTGACGTTCTGCCCAACAGCAGCGGCAGGGCACTCCTGCACTATCAGATAGGTGTATATAACGGAGAAGGCATAAACCGCTCTGACAAGAACAATCAGAAGGATATTATAGGAGGTCTGTGGGTAATGCCTATTCAGGGTGTCCGCATCGGTGCCTTCGGATGGACAGGCAGTCACGGAGGTATGACAACCGCTGACGGAACCAACGAAAACGTACGCCTTAACCGCTACGCTATTTCTGCCGAGTACAACAAGGACCAGTACACCTTCCGTACTGAGTATATCCACTCTCAGGGATGGGGTTCTGGCGAAGTGGGCAACACCACCATCAACTATGCCCTTGGCGACAAGGCTGACGGATGGTATGTCTTCGGCATCGTACCCGTTATCAAGTCCAAGCTCCACGCTAAGGCTCGTTATCAGACCTATCGCATAGCAAAAGACTGGGCAAGTTCGGTGAACCAAATTGAGTGCGGTGTCAACTACTTCTTCACTAAGAACCTTGAACTCCACTTGGAATATGCTCGTGTGAACGACCGCAACGCCGCCAAGCACAACTACAACTTGATAGATGCGGAGTTTGATTTCAGATTCTAACTTTAATTAAAATATTATCATGCAGATTCCAACAGTATTTTGGCTCGTACCCATCGCCTCGCTCATTGCACTTGGCATGGCGTGGTTCTTCTTCGCACAGATGATGAAAGAATCAGAAGGTACGGCTCGCATGGCAGAGATAGCAAGCCACGTGAGAAAAGGTGCTATGGCATACCTTAAACAACAGTACAAGGTGGTGCTCTACGTATTTATCGTACTGGCTTTGATCTTCGCCTTCATGGCTTACGGACTTGGAGTACAGAATCCCTGGGTGCCCTTCGCATTCCTTACGGGTGGTTTCTTCTCCGGTCTGGCAGGATTCTTCGGTATGAAGACAGCCACCTACGCTTCGGCACGTACTGCCAACGCAGCACGCAAGAGTCTCGACGGCGGTCTGAAGATTGCTTTCCGCTCAGGTGCAGTAATGGGACTTACCGTTGTTGGTTTGGGACTCTTGGACATCGCCATCTGGTTCGTTGTCCTCAGCTGTTTCTACAGCGGAGACAACATGGCACTTATCACCATTACCACCACTATGCTTACCTTCGGAATGGGTGCTTCTACCCAAGCACTCTTCGCACGTGTCGGCGGCGGTATCTACACCAAGGCTGCCGACGTGGGTGCTGACATCGTGGGTAAGGTGGAGGCAGACATCCCCGAGGACGATCCGCGCAACCCCGCAACGATTGCCGACAACGTAGGTGACAACGTGGGTGACGTAGCCGGCATGGGTGCCGACCTTTACGAGAGCTACTGCGGTTCTATTCTTTCTACCGCTGCACTTGGAGCCACAGCCTTTGCTGCTGCTGGCGAGATGCAGCTTCGTGCCGTTATCGCGCCAATGCTTATAGCTGCCGTGGGCGTGTTCCTCTCGCTGCTTGGAATTTTCCTCGTACGTACCAAGGAAGGTGCGACTATGAAAGACCTGCTCCACTCGCTGTCGCTTGGCACTAACGTATCGGCAGTACTCATTGCCGCAGCATCGTTCGCTATCCTCTACCTGCTGGGCATCGACAACTGGCTGGGACTGTCGTTCTCTGTAATCACAGGTCTGGCAGCCGGTGTGATTATCGGACAGGCAACAGAGTATTACACCTCCCACTCCTACAAACCGACCCAGAAGATTTCTGAGGCAGGTCTCACCGGTTCGGCTACCGTTATTATTAAAGGTATAGGAACGGGAATGATTTCTACCTGTATCCCCGTGCTCACTATCGGTGTGGCAATCATGCTCAGTTATATGTGTGCCAACCACTTCGACCTTACAATGAGTGCCGACAGTATTTCGCACGGACTCTATGGTATCGGAATCGCTGCGGTGGGTATGCTCTCTACTCTGGGAATAACCCTTGCGACCGATGCCTACGGACCCATCGCCGACAATGCGGGCGGTAATGCCGAGATGTCGGAACTGGGAGAAGAGGTGCGTCACCGTACCGATGCTCTCGATGCACTTGGCAACACCACAGCAGCAACGGGTAAGGGCTTCGCAATAGGTTCGGCTGCACTGACGGCTCTCGCCCTTCTTGCCTCTTACGTTGAGGAGATAAAGATAGCAATGGTTCGCGCCATGGAGAGCGGACAGCAGTTCATCCACCCGCTGACCCAGCAAGTGTTCGACCCGTCGACTGCCACCATGCCTGACTTCATGGAGTTCTTCCAGGTTAACCTCATGAACCCCAAAGTCCTTGTTGGTGCATTCATCGGTGCTATGGCAGCCTTCCTGTTCTGCGGACTTACCATGGAGGCTGTGGGACGTGCCGCACAGAAGATGGTAGAAGAGGTGCGCCGCCAGTTCCGCGAGATTGCAGGCATCCTCGAAGGTAAGGCTACTCCCGACTACGGTTCTTGCGTTGAAATCTCTACACGTGCCGCACAGCACGAGATGATATTCCCGTCGGTTCTCGCTATCCTGATACCTATCGTTGTGGGTTGCGTACTCGGAGTTGCCGGTGTATTGGGACTCCTTGTCGGCGGTCTTGCAGGCGGATTCACCCTTGCTGTCTTCATGGCAAATGCCGGAGGAGCATGGGATAATGCAAAGAAAAATGTCGAAGAAGGCAATTTTGGCGGCAAAGGTTCGTTTGCACATAAAGCGACCATCGTCGGCGATACCGTCGGCGACCCGTTCAAGGACACCAGCGGTCCGTCACTCAACATCCTCATCAAACTGATGTCGATGGTAAGTATCGTAATGGCTGGTCTGACTGTAGCATTTATGTAAAATAAGAATATGGAACAGAAACATCATCATCATCACCACCATAGTAGTAGTGATGTAAGAACAAAGAATCTGACCTCAGCACAGAAGCGCAAGCTCTGGAAGAAGAGAGCTTACCGCGCAATGGTATCATTAGCAATATTAATAGTGATACTCTGCGTGCTGGCACATTTCTTTGAGTAAAAGAAAGAGGGTGGTCTCAACGACCACCCTCATCTTTTACTATTCTACCCTGAACCAGTCGACGTCTATCCAGCCGCGGTCAGTCTTGACACCAGACTCAGTAGCTACAAGACCAATCTTGGCACCGATCCATTTTCCTTCTTTCATCACGAACTCCGTACCTGCCGGTTTGAAGTTCTTACCGTTTTGGCTCCACGAGAACTTGCATTTGCCGTTGTCCACGGTCATCCTAAGGTAGATATCCTCATGAATGCCCGGGTGATATGGTATCTTGTCTGCCGCCGTGGGCTTCAACGTGGCAATAATCTCAGTCATCTCGGGATTATCCTTATCGGCTCCATAGCATAGTATCTGCTGCAGCTGGAACTCATCACCCACGCGCTTCACTACAAGGGCTCCATAGTTGATACCCATCATTACGATACCTCCCAGTTGGTCTTGGTCCTTTGCTGTCATACGCAGCTTAGCCGTCGCCGTGAACTTGTCGGCAGGAGTCTTCTGCAACAGCAGATTAGGCACTTCCCAAAGATTCTTGTAATTCTTACTAACCTTATATGTATATATACGCATTGTACCAAATGCTGTAGGCATACCGAATATCTGGTCGTAGTTAGCGTGCCACTGCCACTGTTTGCCGAGAACGGGACTGTTGAATTCGTCGCTCTCCACAGGATTGACAATCGTTGTGCCTGAGGCTTTGGGCTTCTGGTAAGTAACCACCGGCTCACCCTTTTTACCCATTACGGGCCATCCTGTTGACCAGTCCACGGGATTCAGGTGCACCACCCTTCCGTAGCACTCCTTGTCCTGGAAATGCAGAAACCAGTCCTCGCCGTACTTCGTATGAACCCACGCTCCCTGATGAGGACCGTTGATAGCTGTCTTGCCTTGCTGTAGAACCACCTTAGACTCATAAGGTCCGTAAGGTGACTTTGAGCGCATGGCGAGCTGGAAGCCCGTGGGCACTCCGCCGGCAGGACACATTATCCAGTACCAGCCGTCGCGCTTGTAGAACTTCGGTCCCTCACAAGTATGGTTTTCGTTTCCGTTACCGTCGAAGACAATAACCGGATTACCAATTACTGCCGTTCCCTCGGCATTCAGTTCGCGGACCGTCAGCACGGAGGCGAAACGCGAACGCGAGTTAGCCCATCCGTTTACCAGGTAGCACCGTCCGTCCTCATCCCACAGCGGTGTAGGGTCTATGAGTCCTGCACCTTTGATTACACAAACGGGATTCTCCCATTCTCCTGCCGGGTCTTTGGTCTTAACCATAAAGATACCAAAGTCCGGGTCGCCCCAGTAGATGTAGTACTCACCGTTATGATAACGGATGCTGGGAGCCCAAACTCCTGCTCCATGCTGGGGTTTGGCGAAGTGGCGCTCCAGATTGGGATTGCCCGCATAAAGCGACTTAAGCGCATATCCAACAATCTCCCAATTCACAAGGTCCTTGGAATGCAGGATAGGAAGTCCCGGAACGCAGTTGAACGAACTTGCCGTCAAATAGTAGTCCTCACCACTCGCCCCGACACAAACATCAGGATCGCTGTAGTCGGCATTGATAACTGGATTTGTGAAAGTACCGTCACCATTGTCTGGCGACCACACCTTTGATTTGTACTGAGCCTCAGCCACAAGGGGGATAAAGAAGGCTAATAGTAGATTAAAGTACTTGTACATAGTTATTTTCTAAATTACTGGTTTTCAACTTATAATTTATATCATGAATAATCGACATAAGTTGCATGGGCAATAGTGGAGACGTTGGAAAAGCAAGTGCTACGTGACCCATAGTACGCCGCAGGTTTATCTCCACACAAGGATGCAGTAAGAAGGTTGAAGGTTGTTGGCTTGATACTACCATCATATCCACACCTAACGGACCGACGTAATTGTTGCCTATAAGATGCTCCAACTCACGCTCAAGGCGGTGCTGCACTTCGTCCAGAAGTTCTGCGCCGATATACCTTGATAGCATCTCACGCTTAGACTCCTCGTCAGCAAGGATATTGCCAGTATACGCCTGATTACGGGTCTCGAAGAGCGATAGTCCCCGATACTCTATAATACCGCCGCTAACAGCCTCGAATTCCATTCCGAAGTCACGTATCTTGGAATAAAGCGGTTCAACCATCACTCCGCCCTGCTGACGGATAATACGTTCTGCCCATCCTCTCACGGCATCATCCATTGCTTCGTCAACGAAGCGCACTCCCCTGCCGCTACTGCTCCACGGAGCCTTCACTACAATCTTTCTATAGTCGGCAAGCCGTTGCTCTATATCTTCTGTCGAAGTAGCGAAAAATGCCTCACCGCAGGTCTCCGACTCCAGCCCGCCGCGCAGGATGGGCAACAGACTTGCCGTATGACAGCGACTGCTCAATTGACGAATCTTGCCTATCTCCTCCTCCGACGGCATTCCGGAGCACACCACCCCAGCCTCTTGCAGTTCGGTGAACACATGCAAGTCCCAGCCCCAGGGCTGTATTTTGTCAACACGCATTCCCCTGACGTCCTGCTTCTCCAGAAACAGCACCTCGCGACAGTTATTCTTCCAGCGGCTTGCCGCCTTCACGGCAAAACGAGCATCGTCCACCAGTACGACATCACCGTCGTCAGCCCACAGTGCCGGCAGCCAGCCAAGGTTCATTCTCAGCTCTTGTGCAGCATGGGGCATCGTCTGATGACGGCGATTATAAGCCAACGCTATATCATGCTCGGGATTAAAAATATGCAACTTCATTGGCACAAAGATACGATTAAGTGAGCGAAAATATTGAGAAAAACACCAAATAATAAAAAAAATAACACTATTTTACAAGATTTTGCAATATCTGCTTTGCATTTTAAAGGTAATTATGTACCTTTGCAGTGTTTTAAAACAAATCAATTCGATGGAAGCCTTTTTCCGCACACACACATACCTTGTAGAGCACACCAATGCACCGGTGCGCCGACAGTTGATGGACGACATTAACTGGAGCGACCGCCTTATTGGTATCAAGGGTACGCGCGGTGTCGGGAAAACCACCTTCCTCCTTCAGTACGCAAAGGAGAACTTCGACA
>JAFTFC010000189.1 GCA_017449725.1 Prevotella sp.
CGAAGCATAAGGAGCCTCGCGGCGCTCTTGTTTTATTAATTTTTGTTGTATTTATGAAAAATGATGTCATTATCAACGAATGTAAAAAAAGGCGGCGAAGTCGCTAATGCCCGTTAACAGAGAAGTTTTGAGTGTTAAAAGAGGACAAAAGTTACGACAAAATGGCACACGGAACGATTTTTGCAGTTACATTTGCAACGGAAACGACAAAAGTCGTAGAAACCAAGAAGTAGAACAACAAAAAAATATTAAACGTAATGAAAAAGGTATCTAATTATTTCGTATATGCTTCGTGCGCAGTAGCACTGGCATTCTCGACAGCATCATTTGCAAAGACTTGCTCCAACGAGGCTCCGGCTCCGGTGGCTGCTTCGGCTCCCGCTCCCGGTCAGCCCGTAGACCTGACATACGCCGCAGAGAAGGCGCTGCCGGCTGTAGTACATATAAAGTTCGTGCAGAACTCTAAGACCCAGGTGGTAGAGGTTCAGGATCCGTTCTCGGACTTCTTCGACCCCTTCGGATTCTTCGGTGAGCGCGGCAACGGCGGCACCCGCAAGCAGCAGGTGCAGACCCCTAAGAAGCAGGGTGCTGGTTCGGGTGTCATCATCTCTGCCGACGGATATATCGTAACTAACAACCACGTGGTAGAGGGTGCTGACGAACTGACGGTGACGCTTAACGACAACAGCGAATACTCGGCTCGTATCATCGGAACGGACAAGACCACCGACCTGGCGCTGATAAAGGTGAACGGCAAGAACCTCCCCACCCTGCCCATCGGCGATTCTGACAAACTGAAGGTAGGCGAATGGGTGCTGGCAGTGGGCAACCCCTTCAACCTGAACTCTACCGTTACGGCGGGTATTGTCAGCGCCAAGGCACGTTCGCTGGGAGCCAACGGCGTGGAGAGTTTCATCCAGACCGACGCTGCCATCAACGCCGGCAACTCGGGCGGTGCTCTGGTGAACACCCAGGGTGAGCTCGTGGGCATCAACGCCATGCTCTATTCGCAGACCGGTTCGTACAGCGGCTACGGATTCGCCATCCCAACAACCATTATGAACAAGGTGGTGGACGACCTGAAGAAGTACGGAACCGTGCAGCGCGCCGTGCTCGGAATCGAGGGTATCGACGTGAACAAATACATCGACTCGCAGAAGGAACAGGGCAAGGAGATTGACCTCGGCACAATGGAGGGTATCTATGTAAACAAGGTTAGCGAAGACGGTGCTGCCGCAGACGCAGGACTGGAGAAGGAAGACGTCATAACATCTATCGACGGCAAGAAGATTGCCAAGATGGCAGAGCTGCAGGAGTACCTTGCCAACAAGCGTCCGGGCGAGAAGGTAAGCATCTCATACCTGCGCAACAAGCACAAGCGCACAGCCAACATCACGCTGAAGAACACCCAGGGCAATACCAACATCGTGAAGACTGCCGACCTCGACGTGCTGGGAGGTAACTTCCGCGAGATAACAGCAGCCACCAAGGAGCAGCTGGGCATCAACTACGGTCTGGAGGTAATAAAGGTGAACAGCGGTGCGCTGAAGACCGCCGGCATTCCCAAGGGATACATCATCCAGAAAATCAACGACCAGCCGATAAAGACCATCGACGAACTGCAGAAGGCTGTCAAGGACGCTTCGACAAGCAAGGAGCCGGTGCTCTACATCCAGGGTTACTTCCCGACAGGAAAGAAGGGTTACTTCGCTGTCGACCTTGATAACAAGTAAGGTTTAAGGTTAAAAGCTTCAAGA
>JAFTFC010000190.1 GCA_017449725.1 Prevotella sp.
CATCACGGTGATGTACTTGTCGTGGGTACCGTTGCGGTCGTTGATGTTGATACGTGCGTCATACAGGTATGTACCAGCCGTCATATAGATGGTTGTACCGG
The DNA here is from genome assembly GCA_017449725.1 of Prevotella sp. GTDB lineage: Bacteria > Bacteroidota > Bacteroidia > Bacteroidales > Bacteroidaceae > Prevotella. Next base: position 102 of record JAFTFC010000190.1, read on the forward strand.
GCAACGCAGTGTCTACAGCATACTGGAGGTTGTAGAAGGGGTTAGCCTCAGAACCGTCGCCGGTATCTTTGCCGTCGGGAGAGCACCACAGTACCTGCTCCGTTCCTGCCGGAGGAGTAGCGATAGACTCTGCGTCGGTGTAGATAAGTCCGCGAGCTGTGTCAGTGGGGTTGTCGGGATTGCCCTCGCCAGAACCACCGCTGCTGCCAGCGTCTACTTCTTCTTCTGAACCGGTTTCTATGCCATAGATATACATACCGCCTTCAACGGTGAAAGTAACGTCACCATTGCTAACAACCTTAGCGACACCAGTCTGGTGTGTCTTACCCGTAGTTGACGGGAATGCCGCATCGAGGTTGGTAACAGAAGGAGTACGATTCTTGCCACTATTTGACGTCATATACTCTATTTTTACCACATCACCTGCCAGGCAGTTGGGAATAATCACTGTACACTTATCGCCTAACCACATAGAGGCAGTTGAGCCACCAAAGCGGAGGTTCCCGTCTGAGTTGGCAGAAATAGTAAACTTCAGTCCTTCGACGATAGTCAGTTCTACGCTGTTAGCCTTTGCAACCTCGTTGTTCAGTGCCTGGGTGTAGCAGTAGCGACTCTTAGAGTCTGTCTTCCAGTTGTCGTCAGCCTTCATGTTTGTCTCGTCGGCTGCTGGAATAGTTACGAGTTTCCATGAGCGCAGTTCGGCAAAAGTGCTTACAGCTACGCACATTAGCATCATGCTAAGTAAAATCTTTTTCATGAGTAGTTTTTAAAAAGTTTGTAAATGTTTAATAGTAGTTGGTGCAAAGGTAGGATTTTTTTGTCGATTTCGGAATAAAAAATCGATAAATAGTTAAAATTAAATCACGAAAACGTTTGCGCCAATTATATTGATATTACGCCAATAAGAAGTGCTGCTACTGTAAGGAAAAATGTGCAGGGAAGAGCCCATTGAGCGTAAGGGCGTGATGCAAGACTTGTGTCGGGAGATACTCCGTACTTTGTGCATGCCCAGATATATATCCTGTAGGCGATGACTGCGAAGAGCGAACCGAGGAGAGCGCCAACGAGGATGTCTGTAGGGAAATGTACGCCCATGTACATGCGCGAGTAGCACGAGCCGGCAGCCCACAGAAAGGTGGTGACGGAAATGATGCGATTACGGTAGAGCAGTGTCAGGAACGTTGCTATGGCAAATCCGTTGCTGGCATGGTTTGACGGAAATCCGTAAGCCCCTCCACGATAATCGTCAACATAGGACAGGGCATCCATAATCAGCGGGTCGTGGGAAGGACGTGGACGAGCCACCAGCTCCTTGATTACTGACGACACCACAAAGTCGCTGAGCAGGAACAGCAGCGCAAGCGACAGAATCATTATCAGAGCATGACGCAGACCACCCTTGTAGAGCAGGCAGAAGACAGCTACCACCGCAAGTGGTATCCACGTGTATTTGTCGGTATAGAGAGCCCAGAAAGAATCGTAGGCAAAAGAGCCATCGAAATTTATTGCCTTAAGAATGGAGTAATCGAATTGCATGATTTCTATGATTTTGCTGCAAAGATAAGAAAAAAATGCCAATTATGTGTTATGAATTATGAATTATTTTGTATCTTTGTCGGCATGAAACAAGTAAGACCAAAGAAGAAACTGGGTCAGCATTTCCTTACCGACCTCTCTATAGCCCGTGCCATAGCAGACACAGTGGATGCCTGTCCCGACATACCGGTGCTCGAAGTGGGACCTGGAATGGGTGTCATGACGCAGTTCCTCGTCGAGAAACCCCGCCAGCTGAAGGTGGTGGAGATAGACCGCGAGAGTGTGGCTTACCTCAATGAGCATTTCCCGCATCTCCGCGAGAACATCCTCGGCGAAGACTTCCTGCGCATGGACCTCCATCGGGTCTTCGACGGCAAACGTTTCCTCCTTACCGGCAACTATCCATATGACATCTCGTCGCAGATATTCTTCAAGATGATCGACAACAAGGACCTTATTCCCTGCTGCACGGGCATGATACAACGCGAGGTGGCAGAGCGAATTGCGTCGGCTCCTGGCACCAAGGCTTATGGCATTCTGAGTGTCATGATACAGGCGTGGTACGACGTGGAGTATCTGTTTACGGTCGATGAACATGTGTTCAATCCACCTCCAAAGGTGAAGTCGGCGGTTATCCGTATGACGCGTAACGGTGTGGAGTCTCTCGGATGCGACGAACAACTGTTCCGCAGGATAGTGAAAACCGTCTTCGGACAGAGGCGCAAGATGCTTCGGGTGTCACTGCGACAGATCGTCGATGCTGATTCGCCGCTGTACGTAGAACACGCAGACTTCTTGACGATGCGTCCCGAGCAACTATCGGTACAGCAGTTCGTGGAACTGACAAAGTGGGTGGAGAATAGTTTAGTTGTGAAATAGTTTAGAGTGAGAAAATATATATTTATATTATTAGGTATTCTGACGACATTGGGCGCTTTCGGACAGACATGGGAAGACTCGCTGAGGATTCGCATTGACAGTTTGCTACAGCATCCTATGTTCGAGACGACTCAGGTGGGTATCGAGGTGTATGACCTTACTGCCGACAGCGCTATCTACAAATACCACGAGCGCCAATTGCTGCGCCCGGCTTCTACCATGAAGGTCCTTACTGCCGTGGCTTCGCTCGACGAACTTGGCGGCAGCTATCAGTTCAAAACCCGTCTCTACCGCCGAGGACAGTTCTCCGGCAGAACTTTCAAGGGTAACATCTACTGCCGCGGAGGCATGGATCCCCTTTTTAACGGCGACGACCTCAGCGCTCTTGTCGAGGCTGTAGGGCGGATGGACATCGACACCCTCAGAGGGAATATCGTTGCTGACTATTCCATGAAAGATGCAAACCGTCTTGGCGAGGGATGGTGCTGGGATGACGACAATCCCGTGCTTTCACCTTTGCTCGTCAATAAGAAAGACAATTTCCTGCGTCGCTTCCTCAGTCGTTTGCGCGAAGAGAATATCGTGTTCGTCGGCGACACCGTACGAGGACCCGTTCCGCGTGATGCTGAGGTGATATGTACCCGTTCTCATTCCATCGACCAGATACTGATGCCAATGATGAAGAAGAGCGACAACCTCTTTGCCGAGGCGATGTTCTACCAATTGGCGGCGGCAACGGGCTCGCGAGTGGCTTCGGCAAAGGATGGAGCGAGTCAGGTGAATAGGGTGATTCGTAAGATAGGACTCACTCCGGACAACTACCGGGTGGCTGACGGCAGCGGGCTGTCACTCTATAACTATGTTACGGCAGAACTCGAGGTGGCTTTCCTGCGCTATGCCTACGGTCATCAGGATGTATATAATAACCTGCTGCCGTCAATGCCTGTAGCCGGCGTTGACGGGACGCTGGCAAAGCGCATGCAGAAGACTGCTGCCGAAGGAAACGTGCAGGCAAAGACAGGAACGGTGACGGGAATCAGTTCGCTGGCAGGCTATTGTACTGCCCGCAATGGTCACCGTCTCTGTTTCAGCATAATTAACACCGGACTGCGACGAGCCTCTACCGGACGGCAGTTCCAGGACCGGATGTGCGAAGTGATGTGTGATTAAACGACCTTAATAATAAATATATTATGAAAAGAATTGTTGAGTGCGTACCCAATTTCAGTGAGGGGCGCGATATGGAGATTATCAGACAGATTACCAATGAGATAGAACGCATAGAGGACGTGCGGGTGCTTAACGTAGACCCGGGCGAGGCAACCAACCGTACCGTAGTTACCTTCGTGGGAAGCCCCGAAGACGTGGTTGAAGCTGCCTTCCAAGCCGTTAGGAAAGCAGGCGAACTTATCGACATGAGGAAGCACCACGGGGCGCATCCGAGAATAGGAGCTACCGACGTTTTGCCAATCATACCTGTGGCGGGCATTACTCTCGAGGAGTGTGCCGAACTGGCACGGGGTCTCGCAAAGAGAATTGCCGACGAACTGGAGATTCCCTGTTACTGCTATGAGGCATCCGCGTTCAAGCCCGAACGCAAGAACCTTGCCGTTTGCCGACGGGGTGAATATGAGGCAATCCCCGAGAAACTTGCTGACCCGGAGGGCCGCCCGGACTTTATGCCTAAAGACACTCATCGTGTTATGCAGACAGGTTGCACCGTTGTTGGTGCCCGAGACTTCCTTATAGCCGTAAACTTCAACCTAAATACTACCAGCACACGGCGTGCTAATGCCATTGCCTTCGACGTCAGGGAGAAAGGACGTCCCGGACAGCCTGGAACACTGAAGTGCACCAAGGCTATAGGATGGTATATTGACGAGTATGGCATAGCGCAGGTGTCTATGAATATGACAAACCTCAACGTCACACCGCTTCACGTTGCATTCGACGAGGTCTCACGTTGTGCGCAGGTACGCGGGCTACGTGTCACTGGAACAGAGATCGTAGGACTGGTGCCGAAGAAAGCCCTCATCGATGCCGGGCGCTATTTCCTCGAGAAACAGCAGCGTTCAACGGGTATTCCCGAGGAGGACATAATCAAAATCGCCATTAAGAGCATGTCACTCGACGACTTGCGCCCCTTTAACCCGCAGGAGAAAGTAATCGAATATCTCATGGAAGATGGTGTGCAGGGCGGTTCCCCCGCCCTTGTAAACCTCTCCGTCAAGGACTTCGCCCAAGAGACCTCCCGAGAGTCTCCTGCGCCCGGTGGCGGCACTATATCAGCATATATGGGAGCCCTGGCGGCAGCCCTCGGCACGATGGTGGCAAACCTGTCGAGTCATAAGCGTGGATGGGACGAACGGTGGCACGAGTTCTCAGAATGGGCAGACAAGGGTCAGGTGCTTATGACAGAACTCCTCTCGCTCGTAGATGAGGATACCGAGGCATTTAATGCCATTATGGCTGCGTTCCAGATGCCAAAGAATAGCGATGAGGAGAAGGTTCTGCGCGAGGAGGCAATACAGAACGCCACACTCTATGCTTCGCAGGTACCGCTGCGCACGATGAGAGCATCGTTCCAGACCTTCGAAATATGTGAAGCAATGGCGCGCGAGGGTAATCCCAACAGTGTCAGCGATGCCGGAGTGGGTGTACTTGCTGCCCGTGCAGCAGTTCTCGGGGCAGGACTTAACGTAAAGATTAACGCTGCCTCGCTCACCGACCGTCAGACTGCAGAAGGTCTGATAACTGAAGCAGAAGAATTGATGGCAAAGGCAGACAGTAAGGAAAAGGAGATAATGGCGATAGTAAACGAGAAGATATAAACACATAATACAAGATACCATGAACACATTCCAAGAAGAGATAAGGGCGGGAATTCCCGATACCCTGCCCAAGGCAAAACCCTACGACCCTGATATCAACCATGCGCCGCGTCGCAAGGATATTCTTACCGGGGAACAGAAACGGCTGGCATTGCGCAATGCCCTGCGGTATTTCCCAAAGCATCTGCACAGTCAGTTGGCACCGGAGTTCGCTGATGAACTGAAGCGCTACGGACGCATCTATATGTACCGCTATCGTCCCGACTACGAAATGTATGCCCGTCCCATAGATGAATATCCGGCACGCAGCCGACAGGCAGCAGCAATTATGCTGATGATTCAGAATAACCTCGACCCAAGGGTGGCGCAGCATCCGCACGAGCTGATTATCTATGGCGGAAACGGAGCAATATTCCAGAACTGGGCGCAGTATCGCCTGGCGATGCGTTACCTCAGTGAGATGACTGACGAGCAGACGCTTGTAATGTACAGCGGACATCCGCTCGGACTGTTCCCCTCACACAGGAATGCTCCACGCGTGGTTGTCACAAACGGTATGGTTATTCCCAACTACTCCAAACCCGACGACTGGGAACGTCTTAATGCGTTGGGAGTCAGTCAATACGGACAGATGACGGCAGGCTCGTATATGTACATCGGACCGCAGGGAATCGTCCACGGCACCACGATAACCGTTATGAATGCCGCACGAAAAGTAGGTGGCGACAATATGAAACTCTTTGTAACTGCAGGTCTTGGAGGGATGTCGGGAGCACAGCCTAAGGCTGGAAATATTGCCGGGGTTGTAAGTGTTACGGCAGAGATAAATCCCAAGGCGGCGGAAAAGCGCTACCAACAGGGATGGGTAGATGAGCTGCACTATGATCTTGACGAACTCATTCCTGCTATCCGTAAGGCTGTAGCTGAGCGGAAGGTGGTGTCTATGGCATACGTGGGTAATGTGGTGGATCTCTGGGAACGCCTTGCTGACGAGGATATCAAGGTGGATTTGGGTAGCGACCAGACCTCTCTCCACAACCCTTGGGCAGGTGGCTACTACCCTGTAGGAATGTCGCTTGAAGAGAGTAAGGAGATGATGTCGTCCAATCCCTCGCTGTTCAAGGAAAAGGTTCAGGAGTCGCTGCGTCGGCAGGTTGCTGCCATCAACCGCCTCTCGTCTCGCGGAATGTACTTCTTCGACTATGGTAATGCATTCCTTCTTGAGGCAAGTAGGGCAGGGGCAGAAGTGTTGCCCGTTGCGACTGAGTCGCAACAGACCATGAAGGGGCAAGCAGTTCGTCAGTTCCGCTATCCTTCTTACGTTCAGGATATTATGGGACCGATGTTCTTTGACTACGGCTTCGGACCCTTCCGCTGGGTTTGTACCTCTGGCAGTGAGGAAGACCTCGCCATAACCGACCGCCTGGCGGGTGATGTGCTCGAGGAGATGATGAAGACGGCACCGGAGGATATCCTCGGACAGCTGGCGGATAATCTGCACTGGATTCGTGAGGCGGGACGAAACCGTCTTGTAGTGGGTTCGCAAGCCCGAATACTATATGCCGACTGCGAGGGACGCACAAAGATAGCCCTTGCCTTCAACGATGCTATTCGCCGAGGTGAACTGTCGGCTCCCGTGGTTCTCGGCAGAGACCATCATGATGTAAGTGGTACTGACTCTCCGTTCCGCGAAACCAGCAATATCTACGATGGTTCGCAGTTCTGCGCCGATATGGCTGTGCAGAATGTCATCGGCGATGCCTTCCGCGGAGCCACTTGGGTAAGCATCCACAACGGAGGAGGCGTAGGCTGGGGTGAAGTGATAAACGGCGGTTTCGGAATGGTAATCGACGGTTCCGAAGACAGCGAGCGTCACATACGCGAAATGCTCCTGTGGGATGTAAATAACGGTATTGCACGCCGTTCGTGGGCTCGCAACAGCGGTTCTGTCGAGGCTATACGCCGTGAGATGGAGCGCACACCGGGGCTGCGTGTAACCCTGCCGAATATCGTGGACGAAGATATCCTCAATTCCCTTTAACTACCTTAATTTCTTAAAACCATGATACACTACATTAACAACGACCACCTTACAATAGAGAAAATCGGAGAGATAATAGAAAACGATTATAAACTTGAACTAAGCGAAGATGCCAAGCAGCGCATACGTCGCTGCCGTTCATATCTCGACAAAAAGATTTCAGCCAATAATGCTCCGATATATGGAGTCACAACAGGCTTTGGCGCACTCTGTAATGTGTCAATCGGTAACGACCAATTGTCACAGTTACAGATAAACCTCATCAAGAGCCATGCATGCGGAACTGGCGAACGGGTTCCCAACGATATTGTACGCATCATGATGTTGCTCAAGATACAGTCACTGAGTTACGGCTATTCGGGTTGTAAACTCGATACCGTTCAGCGTCTTGTGGCTTTCTTCAATAACGGAATTTGTCCAGTGGTCTATAAGCAGGGCTCACTGGGTGCATCGGGCGACCTGGTGCCGCTGGCACACCTCTGCCTGCCTCTGCTCGGACTCGGAGAGGTGGAATATCAGGGCAGGGTAATGCCAGGTGCCGAGGTGCTTCGCAAGAAACGCTGGAAGCCGATAACTCTTGCTTCAAAAGAAGGACTCGCACTGCTCAACGGAACACAGAATATGAGTGCTTTCGCTGTATGGGCATTGCTTAGGGCACAGCGATTAAGCGACTGGGCAGACCGTATCGCTGCTATGTCGCTTGATGCCTATGACGGACTCGTGGAACCGTTTACCCATGCCGTTCATGCTGTGCGTCCTCATAAGGGGCAGATAGAAACGGCAGAGCGCATGCGCGAACTACTTGAAGGCAGTCAGATACAGCGGAATATAAAGGGACACGTGCAAGATCCATACTCTTTCCGTTGCGTGCCACAGGTGCATGGAGCAGTGAAGGACACTATACGCTATGTTAAGTCGGTTATAGATATTGAGATTAACTCTGCCACCGACAATCCTACGGTATGTCCTGATGAGGACCTCATTATCTCTGCTGGGAACTTCCACGGCGAGCCCATCGCACTCCCAATCGACTTCCTCTCGATAGCCATGAGTGAGTTGGCAAACATCTCCGAGCGCCGTATCTATCGTCTTGTTTCGGGAACACGCGGACTTCCCAACTTCCTTGTTGCCAATCCTGGTGTGAACAGCGGTTTCATGATTACACAATATACCGCCGCATCGGTAGTGAGTCTTAATAAGTCTTTGGCGATGCCCTCGAGCGTAGACAGTATTCCTTCATGTCAGGATCAAGAAGACCACGTTTCTATGGGCGCCAATGCCGCAATCAAACTGTACAAGGTGGTACTTAATACCGAACGTGTGCTCGCTATTGAGCTATTCAACGCCGCCCAGGCACTCGATTTCCGCCTGCCTCTGAAGTCTTCGCCAGCCATATGCCAGCTTCATGAGGAGTATCGTCGTGTAGTTCCGTTTATCCTCGACGACGAATTGATGTATCCCTATATAGAGAAGTCGGTGGAATTCCTAAGGAGGAAATAAAGTTAGAAGGTATGGGCAGGCTGTTTATATACAATATAGGTATATTGGCGGGACTGAATCGTTCTCGCCGCCTTAAAGTTAGTGGAGCTGAGATGGCTCAGATTGACACCATCGAGAATGCATGGATACTGGCAGAGGAGGGTAGGGTGCATTCCTTCGGAGCGATGGATGATATACCCGACGTCGGCACGTCATGCACTATTGATGCCAATGGCGGATGCGTGCTACCATCGTTCTGTGACAGTCATACCCATATAGTCAATGCCGGAAGCCGCGAGGGGGAGTTCGTTGATAAAATCCGCGGTCTAAGCTATGCCGAGATAGCACGACGTGGAGGAGGTATCCTTAATTCTGCTGACCGCCTGCATTTGATGAGTGAGGACGAGCTCTTTGAGACTTCTATGCAGCGCTTGTGGGAGGTTATCCGTAAGGGTACTGGAGCAATAGAGATAAAGAGCGGCTACGGTCTGAATACCGAGGACGAACTGAAAATGTTGCGTGTTATCCGTCGTATGCGCGATGCGGCTCCCATACCTGTCGTCGCTACATTCCTCGGTGCCCATGCTGTAGGACGGGAGTACGCAGGAAGGCAGTCAGACTATGTAGATATGCTTATCCGCGAGACTCTTCCCGAGGTAGGGCGTCAGGGGCTTGCCGACTATATCGATGTGTTCTGCGATGAAGGCTTCTTCACCCCAGAAGAGACTTCCCGTCTATTGGAGGCAGGGGCAAAGTACGGACTACGCGGGAAGATTCACGGACAGGAACTTGCCGACTCGGGTGGGGTTGAGGTGGCTGTGCGTCACAATGCCCTTTCAGTGGATCATCTTGAGAGTTCCACAGAGCGCGATATTGCTCTACTGCGTGACTCCTCCACTATGCCTACCGCTCTCCCGGGCACATCTTTTTTCCTTAATATGTCATACGCTCCGGTACGGCGTATGATTGACGCAGGACTCCCCGTAGCTCTTGCTTCTGACTACAACCCCGGTTCCACACCCTCAGGCGACATGAAGTTTGTGGTATCTCTTGCATGTATCCGTCAGCGGCTTTTGCCATCCGAAGCTCTTCAGGCAGCAACCCTCAACAGTGCCTATGCAATGGGACTAAGCACTGAGTGCGGCTCCCTTGCTCTGGGCTGTCGTGCTAATCTCTTCATTACCAGCCCTATTCCTTCTGTCGATTTTATCCCCTATGCCTATACCACACCGATTCTAAGCCGCATAATACTCAACGGGGAAGATATTTAATTGCACAAAAAAAGGCTTTTGTGCACATATCGGCTCTTTTTGTGCATTTTTATTTGGGTGCTTGGTAAAAAAAGTGTACCTTTGCAGCCGAATTTCAGAATATACAATTAAATTAGTAATATTTTATGGCATTAAAAATTGTAGTACTTGCCAAGCAAGTACCCGACACACGAAATGTGGGAAAGGATGCGATGACAGCCGAAGGAACGGTAAATCGCGCTGCCTTGCCCGCAATTTTTAATCCCGAAGATCTTAATGCTCTCGAGCAGGCTCTGCGCCTAAAGGAGCAGAATCCGGGTTCTACAGTAGGTATCCTCACGATGGGTCCTCCGCGTGCAGGTGAGATTATCCGTCAGGGTCTTTATCGCGGTGCCGACACGGGATGGCTGCTTACCGACCGCCTCTTCGCCGGTGCTGATACGCTGGCTACGAGCTATGCTCTGGCTACAGCTATAAAGAAAATAGGTGATGTGGACATCGTTGTTGGTGGTCGTCAGGCTATCGACGGTGATACCGCACAGGTGGGTCCGCAGGTGGCTCAGAAACTGGGCCTTAACCAGGTGACTTACGCTGAGGAGATTCTTAAGGTAGAGAATGGTAAGGCTACCATCCGCCGCGTCATCGATGGAGGCGTGGAGACTGTTGAGGCTCCCCTGCCTGTGGTTATAACAGTAAACGGCAGTGCCGCTCCCTGTCGTCCCCAGAATGCTAAACTGGTGATGAAGTATAAACGTGCAACCTGTCCCATGGAACGTCCGGCAGAGGGAACAGCCTACGATTATCTTTATGAAGAGCGTCCTGAACTGAATCTCAACCAATGGTCGGTAGCCGACGTTGACGGTGATGCCAACCAGTGCGGTCTGGCAGGTTCGCCCACCAAGGTTAAGGCAGTCAAGAACATCGTGTTCCAGGCTAAGGAGTCGAAAACTTTGACGGCTTCTGATGCTGATGTCGAGGGAATGATCAAAGAATTGTTGGAAGAGAAGATTATTGGATAAGAGATATGGAGAATGTATTTGTATATGTTGAGATAGAAGGTACGCAGGTACAGGAAGTATCTCAGGAGCTTCTGACCAAGGGTCGTAAACTCGCCAACGAACTGGGTGTTGAACTCCATGCCATTGTTGCCGGCACAGGCATCCGTGGAAAGGTTGAGCAGGATATCCTTCCCTATGGTGTCGATAAACTGTTTGTCTTTGATGGTGATGGGCTGTTCCCATACACATCAGCTCCTCATACCGATATACTCGTAAACCTCTTCAAGGAAGAGACACCGCAGATCTGTCTTATGGGTGCTACTGTTATAGGTCGAGACCTTGGTCCGCGCGTAAGTTCTTCACTTACCAGCGGTCTGACGGCAGACTGTACCGAACTCGAGATAGGTTCTTATGAGGACAAGAAGAATAATAAAGTATATGAGAATCTGCTCTATCAGATTCGTCCTGCCTTTGGTGGTAACATCGTAGCAACGATTGTGAACCCCGACCATCGTCCTCAGATGGCTACCGTTCGTAGCGGTGTGATGCAGAAGGCGATTTACGATGGCAAGGCTAAGGGTGAGGTTGTTTACCCAGAGGTTGCTAAATACGTTAGCCCAGAGGCATATGTTGTGAAAGTGCTCGACCATCACGTGGAAGCTGCCAAGCACAACCTTAAGGGTGCGCCCATTGTTGTTGCCGGTGGTTACGGTGTTGGAAGCAAGGAAGGCTTTGATCAGCTGTTCCAGTTGGCAAAGGTGCTTCATGGTGAGGTTGGTGGTAGCCGAGCTGCCGTTGATGCAGGTTGGATTGACCATGATCGTCAGATTGGTCAGACGGGTGTCACCGTTCATCCTAAGGTGTACATCGCCTGTGGCATCTCTGGTCAGATTCAGCACATCGCCGGTATGCAGGACTCTGGTATTATCATCAGTGTAAACTCTGACCCTGATGCTCCTATCAACCGCATCGCTGACTATGTTATCGTAGGTACCGTTGAAGAGGTAGTTCCCAAGCTCATTAAGTATTACAAGCAAAATTCGAAATAAATCATGGCAAACTATTATAG
>JAFTFC010000191.1 GCA_017449725.1 Prevotella sp.
ATGAAATCTGCGGCATAGAGTGTCTCTGACGCCTCATATATAAAGAGGTTGCGTCCGAACATACCCATATAGTCGTTATACCAATGGAAGGTTGTCTCGTCTTCGTTGTAGTTAACCACCGTCCAGTACTGCGCCGCATCGTCCCAACTATTGAAGTCGGCAGCGAAAGGCATTGTCTGCGACGGACCATTCACAAGGTAGTTGGACTCCGCTTTTTCGCCGGTTCCATCGGCATTTGAGGGAACAACCTCGTAAACGTAGCGGGTGAGTGACGAAAGGAGATCGCTATCCACAACATAATCTGCTGTTATACCCTCGGCAATCTTCTTATTGTCGTTGGTGCGCACTACATCATACTTAAGCGATTCCGCATCAAGATAACCTCCGTGGGCACCCTTTTCAGGCACATCCCAAGCGATGATGTTTGCAAAGCGCTCCTGCGGATGAAGGGCGGCAACGCAACGTGCCGGGGATTCGGGAATATCGTGACCCACCCACACCTCAACGAACTCATCGGCACCACCGCCGACAGCGTTGTAAGCCTTCACCGTATACTTATACATTCCTGCGGCAGTAACGTTGTCGGTATACGACGAAGCGGCACCGGCATTGATTCCAGTGGTGAAGGTCTTTACAACTACGTCGTTACGCAGCACCTCTACTTTCGAGATATCGGTCAGGTCATTACCCTGATTGTCCTTATCGGGATTAATCCAGGCTATTACAGCGCTGTTACCGCCATTGGCATCTGCCGTTGCCGTCAGCTCAGAAACCTTTGCAGGAGCACCCTTCGCACTGGGCACATAATGTACGTTTAGCGCCACCGTCTGAATTCCGTTAGCACTGCCGACAGTACCTATCTCCGTCACTTCTCCCGTCGCAACGTCAACGGTATTAAGCGTTGCCTTTCCGTCAGCCGAAAGGTATGTCCAGTAGAGCACACCTGTCTTACGGTCGAAGTCCATCGACTGGAACGAGCCCATTCCGTAATTCAACGACTTTCCCGTAACCTTAATAGTGGTAACAGCGTATGTCGTCTTGTCAATCTTGACGAACACACCGTTGTTAGTCATACCGTAGATATCACCGTTGGCATTGATTGCCAGAGCACGTACATAGACACCGAGTTTGTCCTTCACCAGCGTGCACTTACCGTTTTCAAGGTTCATCGTCCACAGAGCACCGCCGGCATCAGGAGTTGCCGAACTATTGACAAAGAACATCTGGTCTGAGGTGTAGTCGTAGGACATATCAAACGGCAGTTCATCTGCGACCTTGATCTTAGTTGCCGAACCCGTCGCTGTGTCGACCTTGTACAAAACAGGGTCGAAATCATCATTCATGCCGATGACATAAAGGTCCTCTGCCACGGCAGCACCCGAGCGCGGGTCGAGGTTAGTAGAACCCACACGAGTAGCGCCGGCGGGATTGTCGGCTGTAAACTTAAGTAATGCATAGGGACTGCTCATAGAGAAGCCATATATGGTCTTATCCTGAGCATTTGAGGCAACGGAAACGACCATTGCCATAATCAATAGAACAAATTTTTTCATTAACTTCCAGTATTTAATTTGTCCGCAAAGGTAGTAATTATTCTTTTCCCTGACAAACTTTTATCCCTTTTTCTTTTGTTTTTACCCCGCTTATTCGTACTTTTGCACCCGACAATGAAAAAGCAGATACTCCTAATAAACGATATGGCGGGTTACGGCAAGGTGGCTACTGCCGCAATGTTGCCCATCCTCTCGTATATGGGCTACCCGACATACAACCTGCCGACGGCGCTCGTGTCCAACACCCTCGACTACGGCAAGTTCAATATCCTCGAAACCACCGACTATATACGGGGCGTGTTCCCAGTATGGAAAGAACTGGGATTTCGCTTTGATGCCATCGCCACGGGCTTCATGGCTTCTGAGCGACAAGCACGCATGATTGCCGCCTATTGCAAGGAGCAGGCTGCCGATGGAACCGTCGTTTTTGTCGACCCTATCATGGGCGACGAGGGTAAACTGTACAATGGTGTCACTCCCTCCACAATCCGCTCTATGCAGGAAATGATTGGAGTGGCTCATCTTATCTTCCCCAACTATACCGAGGCATGCTACCTTACCGACACTGAGTACCGCCCGGAAGGCATATCGTGGCAGGAAGCCAGGCAACTGCTCGACAAACTGCGCCAGATAGGTACGCGGTCGGCACTCATAACAAGCCTCATCGTCGACGGACAGACCTGCGTGGTGGGCTACAACCATTACGACAGCGAATATTTCCTGCTTCCCTACGACGAGATACCGGTGCATTTCCCCGGAACGGGCGACATGTTCTCCGCCATCCTCATCGGTCATCTGCTCGACGGCGAACCGCTGAAGAACAGTACTCGCGCAGCCATGGACGCACTGTCACGGCTTATCGAAAAGAACAAAGACAATGCCGACAAGAACCGCGGCATTCCAATAGAACTAAATCTTAATCTGTTATGAAAAAAATCCTTTTCTTATTGTTATTAGTAGCGACAACAGCAACGGCACAGCCGGCATGGAACGAGCGCCCACGGCTCGTGGTGGGCATTGTGGTGGACCAGATGCGATGGGACTACCTCTCGCGCTACTACGACCGCTTCACCGACGACGGTTTCCGCCGCCTCACCGACAAAGGTTATTCGTTTAACAACTGCCTCATCAACTACATCCCGACGGTGACTGCCATCGGACACGCCAGCGTATATACCGGCTCAACCCCGGCATTCCACGGCATCTGCGGCAACGACTTCCGCATCGACGGCAAACCGGTGTATTGCTGTCAGGACGACAACGTAAACACCGTAGGCAGTGACAATAAGAGTGGTAAGCGCTCGCCGCGAAACATGCTCGCCACCACCATCGGCGACCAACTGCGCCTGCATACCGACTTTAAGTCCAAGGTAATCGGTGTGTCGTACAAGGACCGTGCAGCCATCTTCCCGGCAGGGCACAGCGCCAATGCTGCCTATTGGCTCGACACCCACAACCTACGTTTCATCACCAGTACCTACTACATGGACCGCCTGCCGGAATGGGTGAACCGGCAAAACGAACAACTCGCTTCCGACAAGGAGGTTCAGAAGGCGGGAAAGGACATCGGACTGACACCGCTCTGCGGAACGGTGATTACAGACATGGCGATAGCGGCTCTCGAGAACGAGAAACTGGGACAGGGAGAGACCACCGACATGCTCTGCGTCAGCTACTCGGAGACCGATGTAATCGGACATAAATACGGCACGCGCGGAACACTTACCGACGAGGCGTACCTTCAGCTCGACCGCGACCTGGCACGTCTCTTCCAGGCGCTCGACAGCAAAGTGGGCAAGGGACAGTACCTGCTTTTCCTCACAGCCGACCACGGTGGGGCACACAACCCCGAGTTCATGCAGGAAAACCGCCTGCCGGCAGGACGATGGAACGCCGACAACCTTATTGAACGGATGAATAATAAGGTGAAAGAGGCGTTCGGATGCACCGACAAAACCGTGCTCAATGCCAACAGCGGACGAATATTCCTTGACCATAACGCCATAAGCTGCCAGCATCTAAACTTGCAGCAGGTGAAAGATACGCTCGTGGCTTTCCTCCGCGGACACGAACACCTTGAGTTTGTTGTAGACTTCGAGAAAGCAGCGACCCAATCCCTGCCCGCCATAATACGCGACCGCGCTCTGATGGGCTACCACTACCGCCGCAGCGGTGACTTGCTCTATGTTCCAGAACCGCAATGGCTCGACGCCGGGGCATGGATGTCTCCCACAGGCACCACCCATGGCGAATGGAACCCCTACGATGCTCATATTCCCATGCTCTTCTACGGATGGCACGTGCCGCAGGGCAACAGCTCTGAGGAGGTGCATATAACAGACATCGCCCCCACCGTATGCCAGATGCTGCGCATACAACAGCCTAACGCCTGCGTCGGTGAAGCAAGAGCATTCAAATAATGAACAATCCCTTTGACTACGAGCCACATCCCCTCTGCCGAAAGGCTGTAGAGGAAGTAAGGCAATATCTTCTCTCCCACCCCGAACTGCGCGAGGATGCTGACCGCGGCAAGATGTTCGGCGTGCTTATAGTAGAAGGAAAGACGGATGCTTCTCCCCTGCTCAAGGGAGTGACCGGGGGTGGACTGTTTCTTGCCGCCTATAGCGGTCTGCTTGCAGGCAGGAACGACTGGGACTGGTTTGTCCCTCCTGTCTACGATGCCCAACAGCCCGACGGGCACTTCAAACGTCAAGAATCAGCGATTTCATCGATAAATTTAGAGATTCAAGAGCTCGAAAAACAACTCCCCGAAGAAATCAACAGGAAGGAGGAAATGACATCAGAGATTGAGACTTTCAAGAAAAAGATGCAGGCAGCCAAACTGTTGCGCGACGAACGTAGACTTCATCATAACCTCGCACCCGAGGAAGAAGCCAGACTCATCCGTGAGAGCCAGTTCATGAAAGCCGAACTCCACCGCATGAAGCAACGCCTCGCTGCCGCCTCGCCCGTAAATAATAAAATTGAAGAACTTAAAGAGAAGCGCCGCACTATGTCCGAGGAACTCCAGCGCTGGCTCTTCTCACAATATATTCTTACAAACTATCGGGGAGAAAAGAAGTCCGTCCTCGAAATTTTTCAAGAAAAGGAAAGAGAAAATTCTTCAATTTTCAATCTTCAATCTTCAATTTCAAGAACCCTCCCACCCGCTGCCACCGGCGACTGCTGCGCTCCAAAACTTCTCAACTACGCTTTCACCCACGGGCTAAAGCCACTATATATCGCCGAGTTCTGGTGGGGAGAGAGTCCCAAGCAGGAAGTGCGCCACCATCTGCACTACTACCCTGCCTGCCGCGGTCGCTGTCTGCCGCTGCTGAGATGGATGCTGCCCCGCGACTGCACATATAGCCTGGCATGTAGTTCTAGCCCTTCTAGTAGTTCTAGCCCTTCTAGTAGTTCTAGCCCTTCTAGTCTTTCTAGGCCTTCTAGTCTTTCTAGTCAATCTAGTTTATCTAGCCCTCCCACCCTCTTCGAAGACTCCCAAATAGCAGTAATCATAAAGCCGGCGGGGATGCTCTCCGTCCCGGGAAACACGGGCGAAGTGTCTGTCTATGACTTTATGCACCGGCGCTATCCCAACACAGACAGCCCACTGATAGTCCACCGCCTCGACCAGGATACCAGCGGCATAATGGTTATTGCCAAGACCATGCACTCCTACCGCCACTTGCAGCGCCAGTTCGCCGAGCATACGGTAGAAAAACGGTACGTAGCACTGTTGGAATCCATTCTCCCCCTTCCTTCGGAGGGGGCAGGGGGGAGGCTCCAGGGTGAGATTCGTCTCCCCCTCCGTCCCGACCTTAACGACCGCCCGCGCCAAGTAGTTGACTACGAGCACGGTAAGCCCGCCGCCACTATTTTTCGTGGGTACGGGGGTACGGGGGTACGGAGGTACGAGGATAGTACTGAGCGCACGGAACATTTCTCGCACCCCCGCACCTCCGTACCCCCGCGCCCCCGAATACACCTTTATCCCCAGACCGGCAGAACCCACCAGCTGCGCGTCCACTGCGCCCACAAAGACGGACTGAACAATCCCATTCTCGGTGACAAACTGTACGGGAAAGTCCCCGCCGACCGCCTTTTCCTGCATGCCGACCGCCTTACCATCACCCATCCCGTCACCGGAGAACGGCTCACGTTCGAATCTCCCGCCCCCTTCTAACTGACATTTTGTCCATTAAAAAAGCCCCAGAAGTTATATTCCGAACAATTTTTTGGGGTTTTAGTAACAAATTATTAGGAAAAATTTGCACAGTTTGTAAAAAACTATTAACTTTGCACCCCATATAGTGTATTTTTAAGGAAAAAACAATTTTTGAATTTTATATTATTAACTAAACAAAATGAGTATGAAGAAAAGCTTAACTCTACTTTTGGTTGGTGCAGCGATGTTATTCGCCACACCTGCTAATGCTCAGAAGAAGGCTGCGGGCTTACAGTTGCCCGAACGCCAACTGACCGCTGAGCAACAGAAGGCAATCATCGCCGAAAAGAAGGCGAATCATGCCGAGGAAGCACCATTTTATCTGAGGAAGAGCAGAGAAAATACCATTAAGGTTCTTCCATGGCAGAAGACCGATTTCTCTGATCGTTTCCAGAATGTAAATGCTCCTAAGTTGCCTGCCAAGGCTCCCCTTACAGCAACCTCGACTATTTACAATGTTCCTCAGGAATTCAAGTTCACATCTAATGCGCTCTTCAATCTGTTCTCAGTAATTGACGCTAATGGAGATGGTACGAGATTTACCAGATCTGGCACTTATGCTACTATCAGTTATGCTAAACCAAATGACGACTGGTTGGTAAGCCCGGGTCTGAACCTCACTGCTAACAAATATTATATTATAAGACTGGTAGCATCTGCCCGCATGGCCACCTATCCAGAAGAATTTGACGTAAAGTGGGGTAACGCTCCCACTGTTGAAGGCTTGACAAATGAAGCAATTCCTACTACCCAACTGGGAGCTACCACCGCTACACCTTACGAAGTAATGATTCGTCCGCAAGAGACAGGTGTTTACTATATTGGTATCCACTGTACCAGTTATGATGCATATAACTTCTATGTTCACTCTCTTGCTATCGAGGATGGTCCTGTAACCACTACTCCTGCAGCTGTAGAAGACCTAACAGTTACACCCGAGCCCACTGGAGCTCTCCAAGCTACTATTTCTGGTACTGCTCCTACAGTAGACCTTGACGGAGATCCTCTGACATCTCTTATCGGTGCTAAGATTTATCGCGGTTCCGAGGAAATCATGGACCTTACCTACCACATTGCAGCAGGTGAGCCATTCACTTTCGTTGACGACGAAATTGCAGCAGTCGGCATGGCAAGTTATTCTGTCGTATTCTATAATGCTGACGGTGACGGTGCTTCAGCCAGTGCAAACTCATGGATTGGTCTCGATGCTCCAACAGCGGTTACAAATCCTGTGCTGACAGATGACGGTACCAACATCAAATTGACATGGGAGGCTTCTACGGCTCTCCATGGCGGAGTATTCTTCCCAGAAGAAGTACAGTACATTATTGTAGAACCTACTTACAACTCTACATATGGTGAATGGGAGCCTACGCAAGAAGGAGTTATCGATGATGTTGTTGGCAAGACAGAGTGGTCTCTTAAGTTCGACACCAACTCCGGTGATAGTCAGGGTGACTTGTATCTGAGTGTTTACACAGCGAACGATACAGATTACGCTTGGGACTTCAATGAGGCAGCGTCTAATCCGCTGCTGATAGGTGCTCCCTATGCACTGCCTTGGAACGAGAACTTCGCAAACAACTCTTTCCACAGCTACTTCTCAACAGCAGGCTCTGAGATTAACAACAGGTACGCAAACATTACCGTAAGCGAAGGTGCTGACGAGGATGGTGTAAGCCTTGAATTCCTTGCAACCTACGACCTTATTAACCTCACCTCTGGTAAGATTTCTCTTGCAGGTGCTGCTAATCCTGCACTCGTTTACAAACTGAAGAATATCGATCCCGAGGCATTCCCTGGCATCCTTCAGGTAAGCGCTATTACTCCTGACGGTGAGTCTTCACTCCTCGAGAGCATCGACTTCACAGAAGGTGTTGAGACCGACTGGACTATCCACACAGCTGACCTCTCTGCTCTGAAGAACGAGAAGTACATCCAGATTCAGTTCCAGTATATGGTTATTGACGAAGCAGGTGACTATCACGCTGTAGACATCGACGACATTAACGTCCTCGACTACTATAATACTAATGTAAAGGTTGACGTTGCAGCTAACGAAAGTGCAGCACGCAATGAAGACGTTACTGTAAATGTTAAGGTTTCTAACAACGGTGCTACCGATGTTAACGCTTACCGCATTAAGGTAAGTGTTGCCGACGAGGTTATCGCTGACTACACTAAGGTTGAGACAATTGCTCCTTTCACAAGCAAGGATCTCGCATTCAAATACACCATCAGCAACACACAGCAGGCTGCAGCTATCGCTGTTAAGGCTGAGGTTACTGTTGAGGGTGACGGCGATACAAGCGACAACGTTGCTACAACAACTATCGATGTTACTGCTCCCGAGGTTAACTCTGTTCAGAACCTCAAACTCGAAGCTACTGAGAGTGCACGCACCCTGACTTGGGAAGCTCCTATAGTTCCCGAGGATGGTGTAGTAACTGTTACCGACGACTTCGAGAGCTATGATGCTTATGCTGTTAAGAACATCGGTAACTGGACTCTTTACACTGGCGCGACAGGTGCTGTCTGCGGTGGACTCATAAATGGTGCCGACTACACCAACCAGGAAACATCATTCGCATACATTGTAATGAACCCGACAAACTTTGGCGGCTACAACTTGCACGACTATAGCATCGACATCGTTGATGCACACAGTGGCGAACAGGCTTTAGCTTCTATCTACAAGTATATTGGCAACAACTTTGTAACCAACGATGACTGGCTCATCAGCCCCGAGCTCTCAGGAAATGCACAGACCATCAAGTTCTGGCATAAGGGTGGCACAAATTACGGCAACCAGACAATTGAGGTTCTCTCTTCAACAACTGACAACAACATTGCAAGCTTTGCTATCGTTGGTGAGCAGATAGAAATAACTGAGAACAAGACTTGGGCTGAAGCTACTGTTGAACTCGCTGAGGGAACTAAGTACTTCGCAATTCGCAACGTAACCGATGGTGAAGCATCAATGATTGTCATGATTGACGACATAACCTACGAGGCATTCCAGAAAGGCGGCGAGCCTGTTGCTAAGTATGCTGTATATCGTAACGGTAAGCCTCTCGCAGAGACAACCGCTCTGACCTTCACTGATACCGACGAACTGGCTGACGGTGAGTACACATATCAGGTGACCGCTATCTATGCTGACGGTACCGAGTCTGCTCCTCTTGCAGTGGTTTACACTGTTGTAACCGATGGCATTGCTACTGTTATCAGCAATGGTGAGAAGTTCGACGTTTACACAGTAAACGGTATGAAGGTTCGCGAGGGCGTCAACACTCTGAAGGGTCTCCAGAAGGGTATTTACGTAGTGAATGGTAAAAAGGTAACTATTAAATAAGGTATAGATTATGAAGAAAAGTCTTTCAATATTCCTGTTAGCAGCAGCGGTGCTCGTCGCCGCTCCTGCTCAGGCACAGTTCCGTCACGGCACTCCCAAGACGGACGCGCAGAAGAAATTGGCTGACAAGGTGGCACTGAAGAAGCAGGCTGTTGCTGAGCAGAACGATGCCAAAAAGTTCGGCAAAAAAGTATTTAAGTCTACCATACCGGTAAAGACCATCACCGCAGGCAAGCAGTTGGCTCGTCCTGTAAAGAAAACTCCACGCAAGGCTACAGACCAGGTTTACGATACTCCCTGGAGTATTGGCATGACCACAGAAGCTGACTTCAACCAGTTTACTGTCATCGATGCTAATGGTGACGGTGTTGAGGGCAGCAACAATGGTAAGTGGGTTTACTACAGCTACGGACCGGAGATCCGTTACTACTATCACAGTACTAACGATGCTGACGACTGGCTCATCACTCCGGGTCTTAACCTTGAAGGTGGCAAGAAGTACTTTGTTACTTATACAACAAAGTGTTCTAGCTTTTACGATGAAACCCTTGAGGTGAAGTTTGGTAATGCTCCTACTGTAGAAGCTATGACAGCAACTATAGCCGATGCTTATATTCCCGAGGATGGTACTGAGCAGCAGTTCGTTATGGCTCCTGCTACAAGTGGTGTCTACTACATTGGTTTCCACTGTATCAGTGAAGCAAACGCTTACTACCTCACACTCTCAGACCTCTCTGTTGCATACACACCCGATGACAACTCTCCGGCAGAGATTACTGATATCGAGATTACTCCCAACGCTGAAGGTAAGGCACAGGCTAAGTTGTCGTTCAGCTATCCTACAAAGAACTTTGCAGGCGGCGAGCTGGCTTCTATTACCGGCGTACGCATCCTCCGTTCACAGATTGATGACGAGGGCGTAGCAACAGAAAAAGAGGAAATCGGTCGCATAACACGTAACGCCACTCCTGGTGCTACAGCTACTTTCAACGATGTTTACATGGAAGACACTACCATGTACACCTATACATTCATTCCTTTCAACGAGTATGGCGAGGGTAGCCCTGCTACCGCTTCTAAGTGGATTGGTCTCGACTATCCTACTCCTGTCATCATGCCTACACTGACCGACGTTAACGGTCAGGGCTTCAAACTCACTTGGGAAGCTTCGGAGGCAGCAAACGGTGGTGTGTTCTTCCCTGAGAATGTGCTCTATCAGGTTTGCACAATGCAGGAGAGCGCAGACTGGTTCTGGACTATCTATGAGCCTTACGGACTTGTAGGTGAAGTTACCGGAAAGACGGAATACTCTATGAGCTATCCTATGGATGAGGATGAAGAAATCTGGGCTCTCCAGCTCGGCGTTGTCGCAAGCAATGAGAGTGGTGCTAACTGGGACTACTACGATGCTCCTTCTAATGCTGTCTATATCGGTGCTCCTTTCGTAACTCCGCTGGTTGAAAGCTTCACAGACGGTGGTCTCGACAACGAGGGATGGCTCGGCGACGGTTATCAGACAGAAGACGGTTACTACGACTATAATACCAACATCTATCTCGTTAACGAGTCTGTTGACGGTGACAATGGTTCTGTCAACTTCCACACAGGCTATGCTAAAGAGGAAGAAGCAGACACCATGCTGCTGAAGTCTTGGAAACTCTCTCTCGCAGGTACTACTGCACCGAAGGTCGTATTTATGCGCAAGTTCGTTTCTGAGGTTGCTACTCCCGCCGGTAAACTCATTGTTAAGGCTATCACTGCCGAAGGCGATGAGGTAGAGATTGCAGCTAAGGCACTTACTGCTAACGACGAGGACTGGGTTAAGGAGTCATTCGACCTCAGCTCATTCATCGACAACCGCTACATTTGGCTGGAGTTTGGTCTGGCACAGGACGGCGTTATCGGTAATCAGGATCTCTATGTGGACAATATCCACGTTGGCGACCTCTATGCTGTAGACGGTGAGGTGAACTACAACGCTCCCGAGAGCGCACAGCGCGGAACTGATGTTCCCGTAACTGTTGTTGTTAAGAACAATGGTGACGAGGCAATCGCTTCTTACAAGGTTAACGTAACCGTTGGCGACGACGTAGTTGCTAACTACACCGTGGCTGACGAGCTGGCATCACTGGCTGCTAAGACTCTGAATTTCACATACTCAATCGACAAGCTCGAGCAGAAGACTGTCCTTCCTGTTAAGGTACAGCTCACTGTTGACGGCGACCTTGATGCAGATAACAACACTGTAGTTGGTCAGATTGCAGTAACATCTCCAGCCCTGCTCCCCGTAAGCGACCTGAACCTCGACGCAACAACCACCGAGGGTGCTCGCATCCTTACATGGACTGCTCCTGAGGTTGGTGGCGCAATTGAAGTTACTGAGGGCTTCGAGAACGGTCTGAACGGCTTCACCAACATCGATGCTGACGGCGACGGTAATGTTTGGATGTCTCACATCAACACTGGAACATATAACCTTACTGTTCACGACGGTGACGGCTCTGTTTACTCTGAGAGCTACAACAACAGCATTGGTGCACTGACACCTGACAACTATCTGGTAACTCCGACAGCAATCCTCGACGGTACATTCAAGTTCTGGGCAGCTGGTCAGGATGAAAACTACGTGGCAGAGCACTTCACTGTAATGGTTTCTACCGAGAGCGCTATCGACCCGGCTTCGTTCCAGCAGGTTAGTGAGGAGTATGTTGCTACCGCTGATATGACCGAGTACAGTGTAGACCTGAGCAGTTTTGCAGGTGCAACTGGTTACATTGCAATCCGCCACTACAACTGCACAGACCTGTACTACCTCGTTGTTGACGACGTAACATTCAATAAGACATCTGCAGGTGGTGACATCTCTAGCTTCAACGTTTACCGCAACGGTAAGCTTCTGGCTCAGACACCTGAGGTGACCTTCACCGATACCGATGTACTGGCTGACGGTGAGTACACATATCAGGTAACAGTTATTTATGAGACCGGTGAGGAGTCTGCTCCTATCGCTGTTGTTTACACTCAGGTAACCGACGGTATCATGCAGGTACTCTCTAACGGTAAGGCATTCGACATCTACACCGTTGATGGTAAGCTGGTTCGCCAGAATGCTACTACCCTCCAGGGTCTCAACAAGGGTGTTTACGTAGTAAATGGTAAGAAAATTGTGAAATAATCGGTTTTTACATACCATAAATATAGTAAAGTTGAGCGGGCAAAAGTCCGCTCAACTTATTTTTTTACGTTTTTCTTGCACGTTAACTTATAAATTCGTACCTTTGTCGCTCATTATCAACGAATTTATAAAAAAATCAGATAAATGAAGAAGACTACAATGCTGGTGCTGTTCTCACTGCTGACTATTTCAGCAACAGCAGCACCACGAACTAAAGCAGCCATGCAGGCTGCTGCAGCACAGGCAATCAACGAACACCGTGCAGGACTGAAGATGGCTCCTCGCATAGGTACTGCCAAGGAGCTGGCTACTACTGACGAGTATTCTATCATAGGTTACGAGAACGGCGGCTTCGCCGTTGTCAGTGCCGATGACTTAGTCCCCGAAATACTGGGAGTATCAAACAAGAAATACTCCGAAGGCAAGAACGAGAACTTCAACTGGTGGCTTCGCACCATACAGAAATCTATCCAATATGCTGTAGCAAACAACATCCCCATGTCTACGACTAAACCAGGTGACATCGGCTATCCCACTCAGGTAGGTCCGCTGATGACAACCGAATGGGACCAGTTGGCACCCTACAACAACTACTGCCCCATCTCAACAGGCGGTGATCGCTGCTACACAGGTTGTGTGGCGACAGCGATGGCACAGGTACTTAACTACCAGAAGACTCCCGTTCAGGGAATCGGCACCCGCACCATTTACTACCCGTTTAACTCTACAAGTTCGAACCGCACGGCGGTAACGGCTGAATTCGGTGACCATATCTACGACTGGAATAGTATGCGCGACACTTACGTTGCCGGTAATTACTCCTCTGCCGAGGCGGATGCCGTTGCAACACTGATGCGCGACTGCGGTGTGGCTGCCAACATGCAGTATGGCGGCTACCAGGAGGGTGGTAGCGGTGCCTATGGTGCTGATGCAGCTGCCGGTCTCCGCACTTACTTCGGTATCGAAACGGCTGAGTTTCTGGAGCGCGACAACTACAGCGAGGCTGAATGGATGGACCTCGTCTACGAAGCCATAAGCCAGGTAGGACCGGTTTACTACGACGGTGCCGACCTCAGCCCGTGGGTATATAGCGGACATGCTTTCGTTCTCCACGGATACCGCGCCGACGGTAAGGTGTACGTGAATTGGGGATGGAGCGGCGACGACGACGGCTACTACGACATAGCACAGTTAAATCCCCCTGGCTATCACTTCAATGCCGAACAGGGAATGATTGTCGGCATCCAGGGCGACGGCACTACTCTCGAACTCGTAGACATGGAGGTAGAACTGACTACTGCCGGGACACTGGCATCAAAACTGGGCGACACCGACCCACTGAGCGTGGCACGACTTAAGGTTAAGGGACGCATCAACAGTTCAGACCTGAAACTCATCCGCGAGATGGCAGGAGTAGACCAGACAGGCAAGGCTACCAAGGGACACCTGGGACGCCTGTACCTCAAGGAAGCTAAGATTGTTACCGGCGGTGAGCCCTATCTCGTAGAGAACGGGCAGTCATATACCACTGCTGCCGACGAACTGCCCTACAAGGCATTCTATGGCGCCCGCGCACTGCGCAAGATTGAGTTGCCCGACGTAAAAGAATATGGACATGGTGCGCTCTCAGCTACAAATATCGACTCATTGGGATGGGCAGACCATGCCATCAACGAACTGCAGAAGTTCGTCATCGAGGACAACATAGTATACGATGCTGACGACCCGACAATTATTATCGGCTCACTGCCCACGCTCGATGGCAATCAGACTGTACGCGAGGGAACAACAATCCTTCGCCCCTACGCTTTCGCAAGTGCCAACATGGGAACACTGACACTCCCCAATTCGCTCGTATCACTGGAGCAGAACGCACTGGAGCGCTGCACACAACTTCGTGAGATAAAGATCTTCGCCAAGACGGTTCCCGAGACAGGCACTAACGTGTTTACCGGTATCGACCAGAGCGACTGCAAACTGCTCGTTCCGTCAGGAACAAAGGACGAATACAAGCGTGCACAGGGATGGAAGGACTTCACCACTATTAAGGAGTTCGGAACTACCATCAAGGCGCGCAATGCCACACGCCAGTATGGTGAGAAAAATCCCACCTTCGGCTATCTGCTTCAGGGCGACTATGTTGCAGGACGTGCCGAACTGACTTGCGAGGCTGACGAGAAGTCGCCTGTGGGAACCTATCCCATCGTACCCTCGGCAGGAACAATCACTGCACAGGGCGTAGAGTTCGTAGAGGGAGTACTCGAGATTACTCCTGCTCCCCTGACCGACGTATCGGTTGAGGCGGTAACACGCATGCAGTTCGAAGAGAACCCCGAATGGGTATTCACGGCTACAGGTCTGAAGAACGACGAGACCGTTGCCGATGCTTTCACCACCCTGCCGACAGTTACCACCGATGCTACTGCAGAAAGCCCTGAGGGCGAGTATGTGCTTATCATAAGCGGCGGCGTGGCTCCTAACTATACCATTAAGTCGTATAAGGAGAGCAAACTCGTCGTAGATGGAGTCTATGTTGATGGCATCCTCAATATTTCGGAGGCGCGGAGGCGCGAAGGCGCGGGGGCGCGAGATATGTTAAACCTCGCCGGTCAACGCGTAAACGATGGATACAAGGGCATCGTAATCAAGAGCGGAAAGAAGATAATAGTTAAATAAGAAAAGAGAGGCGATTGCCTCTCTTTTCTTATTTCTAGTATTTCTAGTCTCTCTAGATTTTCTAGTCTCTCTAGATTTTCTAGAACATCTAGATTATCTAGATTGTCTAGAGAAACCTTACTTCAGCTTCTCGTACTTGTAAGCGCTGGTAGCACCGAGCTGCTCCTCGATACGGATAAGCTGGTTGTACTTAGCCATACGGTCGGTACGTGAGAGCGAACCGGTCTTGATCTGACCCGAGTTGGTTGCAACGGCGATGTCAGCAATAGTGGTGTCCTCAGTCTCACCTGAGCGGTGGCTGGTAACAGTGGTGTAACCGTGACGGTGAGCCATCTCAATAGCGTCGAGAGTCTCAGTCAGCGAACCAATCTGGTTAACCTTGATAAGAATAGAGTTAGCAGCACCCATCTTAATTCCCTTCTCGAGGAACTTAACATTGGTAACGAAGAGGTCGTCGCCAACGAGCCGGCACTTGTTGCCTACGCGCTCTGTCAGTTTAACCCAGTTCTCCCAGTCGTTCTCGTCGAGACCGTCCTCGATAGAGTAGATAGGATACTTGTTGATGAGCTCCTCAAGGTAAGCAATCTGCTCGTCTGCAGAGAGTTTCTTTCCGTTAGGATCCTTCTTCTTACCATTCTTCAACTGGCGATAGTCGTAGAACCACTGACCGTTCTCCTGAACAGCGAACTCGCTGGCAGCGCAGTCCATAGCGATGCGTACGTCCTTACCCGGCTCATAACCGGCAGCCTTGATGGCAGCCATGATAGTGTCGAGGGCATCCTCGATACCGTCGAAGTTAGGAGCGAAACCACCCTCGTCACCTACTGCTGTAGAGAGACCGCGAGCCTTAAGCAACTTAGCGAGGTTGTGGAACACCTCAGCACCCATGCGAACAGCCTCCTTGATAGAGGTAGCACCAACGGGACCGATCATGAACTCCTGGAAAGCGATGGGAGCATCAGAGTGAGCACCACCGTTAACGATGTTCATCATCGGGAGAGGCATAGTGTAAGAGTTGCAACCGCCGATATAGCGATAGAGAGGAATATTGAGTGCCTTGGCAGCAGCCTGGGCTGTAGCCAGTGATACACCGAGGATAGCATTAGCACCGAGCTTGCTCTTTGTGGGAGTGCCGTCGAGAGCGAGCATCTTCTGGTCTACTGCACGCTGGTCGAACACGCAGTCACCCTTGAGTGCCGGAGCGATGATTGTGTTAACGTTCTCTACTGCCTTCAGCACGCCCTTGCCCAGGTAGCGACCCTTGTCGCCGTCGCGAAGCTCGAGGGCTTCGTTCTCACCTGTAGATGCACCTGACGGTACAGCAGCACGTCCCATTACACCATTCTCCAGTGTTACTTCTACCTCTACGGTAGGATTACCTCTTGAGTCGAGGATTTCTCTTGCATGAACTTTTTCGATTTTCATAATTAACTTATTAATAAGAGTAATAAATATACGTATATACGTGCAAAGGTACTGCTAATTTGGCAATTTGCAGTACCTTTGAGCGGCTTTTTAATCTTTTTTATAGTTCTGTCTGGCTAGCCTATCTATAAATTCTATAACTTCTAGATTTTCTAGACCTCTCCGAAGTTCTTGATAAACTCCACGAGGTTGCTGCCGCTGTCCATGCCCAGTTTCTTGCGCAGGCGGTAGCGGGCAGTCTCTATGCTTCGCTCGCTACAGTTGAGCAACTGTGCCATCTCCTTGCTACTCAGTCCCATGCGCAGGTATGCACAGAGTTTCTTGTCAAGGAGTTTCAGATTGGGGTAACTCTGGTTGAGTTTCATCATGAAGTTATCGTACACCAGGTTGAAGTTCTCCTCAAACTTATCCCAGTTACCATCCTCCTCCATGTTCATCTTTATGTCGTGGCGAATGTCCTTTATCTTCTTAGTAATGCGCGCCTTGGCATCCTCTCGGCGCACGCTCTCAGAGAGTTCGTTCATCTGTTCGTCGAGGGCTTGTAACATGTCGTTCTTTCGCGTCAGGTTGATGTTATAGTCTGCCAACTCGCTCACCTTTCGCTTCAGTTCCACCTCGAGCTGTCCTGTACGGAGTTGCGCCAGTTCCTTCTCTTTCTTGGCATCCTCCATCTCAAAGCGTATACGCTGCTACTCCATCTCATTGTCTTGCTGCTCTTACTGCCGACTCAGGGTGCGCTTTACCTGCTGCCTTGCC
>JAFTFC010000192.1 GCA_017449725.1 Prevotella sp.
CTCAAAGGGTGTTAGGGTGTTGTAGCCCTCTGTTTATCGGGCTTAGAAGTGCACACCCTAGGGTGCAAGGGTGTTGCGAGGGTGTACACCTTTAATTATGAATTATGCATTATGAATTATGAATTAATGTACACCCTTACCACACCCTTACACCCTGGGGTGTACGTCCGAAACGCCCTGTACGAAAGGGTTTTAACACCCTGACACCCTTATTATTAGAAATCAATGGAGATGCGGCCGTTAATCTGGCGACCTGTGAGGTAGTTGGGGACGGCGTACTGCTGGTTGGTGACGTCAGTAATCCAATAGTATGAATTGACGTTGTTAATGCCGAGAAGGTTAAGCCCGTCGATGCCGAGCCATAGGTTCTTGATGACAGCCTTGGGGTCTGACTGGTGGTTGATGGCGCGGAAACTCATGCCGATATCTACGCGTTTGTAGGCGGGTGCACGGAAGGGGTTCTGCGCAAGCGACTGGTGGGGAGTAGAGAAGGGCAAACCGTCGGCATAAACGAACTTCAGCGACATCTTCCAACGGTCGGTGCCGGGGAAGTAGTCGGTAAAGAATAGGTTTACGGCGTAGCGCTGATCGGTAGGTAGCGGAACGCTCTTGCCGGCAATCTTCATGCGGGTGTTCATCAGCGAGAAAGTAAGCCAAGAGTCGCTGCCTGGCACAAACTCGCCGTAGAGTTTAAGGTCTATTCCTGTGGCATGCCCGCTTACCTGCTGGCTTGCGTCGTAGGTAACCTTCACGTTGTTGACGCTATAGGGAATGAGGTTTGAGAGCAGCTTGTAGTAAGCTTCGGCGGTGAACTTGAACGGACGGTCACCCATCTTGAAACGATAGTCCATAGCACCGATGAAATGGATGGATTGCTGGCTCTTTATTTTTGAGTTCAGAGAGGCGTAGGTTATGTGGTTGCTGGTGACGGTATCACGCAGTTCTTTGAAGAACGGTGCCTGATAGTAGAGACCTGTAGCAATGCGGAAAGTCAGGTCGTTGTTGAATGCAGGCACGATGGCAAGAGACACGCGTGGACTCACGATAGTCTCGCGGTTAAAGCTCCAGTTACTGAAGCGGATGCCGTAGTTCAGCGTGTAGAACGTAGTGTTCTCGGCGTTCGAGAACTTATAGGTGTCCTGAAGGTATGCCTCGATGCGGTTAGCCTTTAGCGTGTTGCGCGCCCGCATGGAGTAGATAAGGTGAAGGTCTTCTCCGGTATGCGGTATGCTGTAGCCGCTGGAGTCGCGCATCTCGTACTCGGCGAGGTTCTCGCGTATGTTCTCCCACTTGTAAGTGAAGGCACCCTCGACTGAGTGCTTCCCGCGTTTGGTGCGCAGCATCAGTTTAAGGCTCTGCACGTCAGCCTTCAGGTAGTTGCGGGCATGCTCCATATATGTTCCTACGCCGAGGTTTTCGCTCGTTTCCGACTGCGTAAGCCAGTATTGTCCTTGAATGTCATAGCGTTCCTGTTCGTTGGTCGAATAGGCGGAGCCGATAAGCGACAGGTGGGTGTTGTCGGAGATGTGACGGGTGATGTTGATGCTTCCGAAGTATGTGCGGAATACATCTTTCTCCTGTCCGTCGAAGTAGACACGGAAACTCTTCACGTTCTCCATCGTTCCGAATGATGTCTCGCGGTCGGAAGGCTTGAAATTATAATGGTTTATGGAGATGTCACCCATGAGAGATAGACTCCACCGCTTATTGGGATCGTAGGTCAGGTAGGTCTGGTAGTCAAGATAGTTGGGTCGATATTCTCCTTTGCTCTCAAGCGAACCTAAGACATAGCGGTTGGTCTTATACCTCAGACCGTTCATCCACGAGAATTTCTTGTTGGAGAATCCCACATATCCGCTTGCACCCAGCATGCTGGCGGCGAGATTGGCTTCGAATTTCTTGGGGCGTTTATACTGTATGTCGAGGGCTGACGACATCTTATCGCCGTATTTAGCCTCGAAACCGCCGGTAGAAAAGCCCACCTTTTCCACCATGTCGGCATTGATAATGGAAAGTCCTTCCTGCTGACCGCTGCGTACGAGGAACGGACGATAGACCTCCACATTATTTATATATACGGAGTTTTCGTCAAAAGTACCTCCGCGGACATTATATTGTGAAGACATCTCGTCGTGGGTGCTTACTCCAGCCTGAGTCTGTATCATACCCTCGATGGCATTACCCGAGATAGAGGGCGCCTGCTGGGCGTCTTTAACTTCGAGTTGTTCTGTGCCGCTGGTCTGACGCACTTTCTCTGTTACCACCACTTCGCTAAGAGTGTTGTCGTCGTAGAGCTGTATCTGTAGTGTCTGCTTTCCTCGCGGGCGGCGCAGAACTCGTGTCTTGGTCTTATAACCCACCATCGAGAAACGTACTTCCACGGAGTCGGCGGAGTTAAGCTGAAGGGTAAATTCACCATTGAGATTTGTCATGGTCATCTTTCCCTGGCGTACGCACGCTACAGTGGCGAACTCCACGGGGTTGGATTGGTCGTCGGTGACCTTGCCCTGGAGCGTAAACTGTTGAGCGAGAGCAATATTAGCCGTCGCTATCAACATTATAAGGGAAAGAAAAAATCTTTTCATCTGCATTATATAACGCACAAACAGCAAAAATATTATAATCTGTTGAAAACTGTGCGCACAATAATGAAGTTTGATGGTACTGCAATGCAATACATCGGCAGGGGAGCCCACTCCTTGGGAACGCCGAGCCAGATAAAGAAGTTGAGTAATGCCAATTGTAGGAAAAAGTTGAAGGCGTGGGCGGCTGCAAAGCCCACGCCGTTCTTCTTGGATGTATGGCTCTTGAAAGTGAAACGAGCCGAAAGGAAATAATTGGCGCAGAAACTGATGATGTAGCCTATGGCATAGGCAGGGTTCTCGTTCATGTAGGGCAATAGCAGCCAGTAGATGACGTAGTTAATGATAACTGCCGTGGTACCTACGATGCCGAAACGAAAGATTTCGCCCAACAGTTGCTTGTTGCGCCAAAAGTCCTTTTCCATTTAGAGGTCTATCTTTTCTACACGGCGCTGATGGCGAGCTCCCTCGAACGGAGTAGAGAAGAATACGTCGAGCATTGCTGCTGTCAGTTTGTTGTCAACGAAACGACCTGGCAGAACGATGACATTTGCGTCGTTGTGCTGACGGATAAGTCCTGCAACGTCCTTGTTCCATACCAGTCCGGCACGCACACCGCGATGCTTGTTAAGGGTGATGGCCATTCCCTCGCCAGAACCGCAGATGGCGATACCCGGGTAAACCTCACCGCTCTGGATGCCTTCTGCCAAAGCATGAGCATAGTCGGGATAGTCTACCGAGATGTCACTGTTGGTTCCGTAGTCCTTTACAGGATAACCCTTCTCCTCAAGATACTGCATTACAAACTGCTTCAAGGGATAGCCAGCGTGATCGCTGGCAACTCCAACTGTTTTTACTTCCATAATAATAAATGTTTTATAGTTTATAAATCTTTAATTCTTCAACATTTCCTTTACTTGCTCATAAACGTTTGCAGCGTTATAGCCGAGTTTCTCGTCAAGCACTTTGTAGGGAGCCGAGAACCCGAAACTCTCATGACCCCATACCTTGCCGTTGGCACCAACAAGTCCTTCGAGTGTTACAGGAAG
Source organism: Prevotella sp. (assembly GCA_017449725.1). GTDB lineage: Bacteria > Bacteroidota > Bacteroidia > Bacteroidales > Bacteroidaceae > Prevotella. The sequence goes on from JAFTFC010000192.1 coordinate 3,632, forward strand.
ACCTGCCGTCATGCCGAATACCTTCTTGCCGGAAGGGAGTACAGACTCCTGATAGTCCTTTGGCTGACGGCGGAAGAGTCCTTCAGACGGAACACTGACGATGCGGCAGCGGATGCCGTCCTTGCGTAGCAGTTCTGCACCGGCAACAAGCGTTGAAACCTCAGAGCCGCTGGCAAGGAGGATTATGTCGTAGTCTTCGTCACTGCCTGCCACAACGTATGCTCCCTTGCGTGCCTGCTGATAGTCGTTACCAGTAGGGAGTTTCTCGATATTCTGACGCGAGAAGATGAGTGCAGTGGGGGTGTCGGTATTTTCCATCGCCATCTGCCAGCAAACGGTTGTCTCGTCGGCATCGGCAGGGCGGAATACTCTAATGGAGTCGGCTCCGTGATGATTCTTCAGTTTTTCCATAAGACGTATCTGTGCTTCCTGCTCCACGGGCTCGTGGGTCGGTCCGTCTTCACCTACACGGAAAGCATCATGACTCCAAATAAACTTGATGGGCACTTCCATCAGAGCAGCCATGCGTGCTGCGGGCTTCATATAGTCAGAGAATACGAAGAAAGTACCGCAAGCGGGGATAACACCACCGTGGAGTGACATTCCGATACACATGCATGCCATTGTGAGTTCTGAAACACCTGCCTGGAAGAAGGCACCCTCAAAATCGTTACGAACGATGCTCTTGGTCTTTTTCAAGAATCCATCGGTCTTATCGGAGTTTGAAAGGTCGGCACTACCGCAAATCATGTTGGGTACCTGCTCTGCCAGAACACCAAGACATGCAGCGCTGGCAGCACGTGTGGCGCTACCTTCCTTCTGTACCACCTGGGTCCAGTCTACTTTTGGAGCCCTACCGCTGAACCACTCTTCAAGGAGTTTCGCTTTGTCGGGGTTAGCCGTTGCCCATGCAGCTTTCGTCGCCTTGCGCTCAGCGACGATTGTCTTCAGTTGCTCACGGCGGCGGGCATATATCTCAGCTGTTTCGGGGAATATAACGAAAGGATTCTCGGGGTCGCCGCCAAGATTTCGTATCGTGTTGATGTAGGCATCACCTCCAAGAGGAGCACCGTGAGTATTGATACATGCCTCATAGCTGGTGCCGTCGGCACGCAGGGCTCCCTTGCCCATAATGGTCTTACCTATTATAATAGTGGGGCGCTCAGTCTCTTTCTGCGCCTCAGTGAGAGCTCGGCGGATATCATCGGCATCATTACCGTTGCACGTTATTACGTTCCAACCGAAGGCACGATACTTGGCTGCTGTGTCCTCGTTCATCACCACGCGGCACTCGGTAGATAGCTGTATGTCATTGGAATCGTAGAACATGATGAGGTTAGAGAGTCCGAGATTGCCGGCAATGCGAGCTGTTCCCTGTGAGATCTCCTCCTGAACACCTCCGTCACTGATGTATGCGTATATCTTATGACTCATGACCTCTTTGCCCAGACGGGCAGCAAGGAATTTCTCGGCAACAGCAGCACCGGCAGCGAATGTGTGTCCCTGTCCCAACGGACCGCTGGTATTCTCTATGCCACGGCGAATGTCGCGCTCAGGATGTCCCGGGGTAGGAGAGCCCCACTGGCGGAACTCCTTAAGCTCGTCGAGAGTGAAGAACCCCTGTAATGCTAATGCAGAATAAAGCATCGGTGACATGTGTCCTGGGTCGAGGAAGAAACGGTCCCTTCCTTCCCATTCGGGATTTTCGGGGTCGTAAACCAAGAACTCAGAAAACAGCACATTTATAAAATCGGCACCACCCATCGCTCCTCCAGGGTGTCCCGACTTGGCTTTCTCAACCATTGATGCAGCGAGAATACGGATGTTGTCTGCCGCACGATTCATAACTTTCTTGTCGTTCATAGTGATATGGATTATCTGATTTTCCTGCAAAGGTACAAAATAAACAGAATAAAAACAAATAAAAAAACACAAATAATTCGTATCTTTGCATCAAAATCGTAAATGATGGATGCAAAAACAATTGTTTTACTAAGGAAATATGCTGCCGAATATGAGACGGCAGACTTCTTGAACGGTGACCCTTCGTGGTTTATGCATAAGGTGGATGGGAATGAGAACCGTGAAACTACGGCATTTGTTGCCTCGGCGCTTAGCTATGGAAATCGCAGACAGTTTATGCCGAAGATAGAGGCAATAGTGGATGCAGCAGCCGGTAATGTTCACGAATGGGTGATGCGGGGTGATTTCGAGAATTTCATCCCTCATGACAAGGCGGGCAGTTATTACCGTCTATATTCCTATCAGACCATGAATACTTTTCTGAGGGGAGTGCGCAAAATGTTAGAAAAGTACGGTTCCATCGGCTGCTATGTGCATGAGAATGCCGATAACTGTCTTGATGCTGTGGCATCTCTATGTCGATGGTTCGTTGAGGTGAACTCTTCCACGGTTGTCCCCAAGGACACCGTTTCCGCCTGTAAGCGCCTATGTATGTTCATGCGTTGGATGGTACGCAGCAACTCACCCGTAGACCTTGGTTTGTGGGCTTCGTTCATAGATCGTAAGTCGTTGATAATTCCGATGGATACGCATGTTTTACAGCAGTCGGTGCGCTTAGGGCTGATTAGCAGCAAGACGGCAACAATGGCTACTGCCATTAAACTGACAAAAACACTTGAGGAGATTTTCCCGGATGATCCTGTTAAGGGCGACTTCGCCCTCTTCGGCTATGGTGTTAACAACTCTTAGAAGTCGTGTTTTATGATGATACCTATTCCCTGAGTATTCAGGCTGTTCTTGGTAAAGTAGCGGTCGTTGGTCTGGTTGTAGACTTTCACAGCAAGGTTGCCGTTAGGGAAGAGCAGGTATCTGATGTCGAAGTCACCGATAAACGATGTCGTGGCGTTCTTCGCATTGTCGCGATAACCGAACTGCCCGTTTATGAGCAGACGGTTGTTGAACATTCTTCCACTGAGTATTCCTTCGTATTCGGCATTGCTCCATCCCTCGTCACCTGTCGAGATGTTAGCACCGAAGTTCCAGTTATTGTTGTTGAACCAAGAAGACAGCACATTGTTTATCTGCTGCGAGATGGTGCCGCTTAGAAGACTCTGCATGGCGAGTGTCGTCTGACTCTGTTGGGCATTTTCTTCTGCCTCGTTGTTGTTGGTGTTTCCGGCATAGAAACGTCCGATGGAAAGTAGGTAGATTACCTGCTGGTTAAGCTCTTCCTCGCTGTTGATAAGCGAACGCACCATGTTCTTGGCATCGCTGTTCACTGTTGGTAGGTCGAAGTCGAAGTCTACATGCGGCGTCTGTGGCGTGCCGGTGATGTTCATCATACAGTCCACGCGCACATTGTTGGAGGAGAACGAGTTGCCGAGTTGGAGGTCAGACAGCGACACTCCATTGACAGTGTACATCGCTTTCATGTTGAGTGCGGCATCGTAGGGGTCGCCTCCGAAGACTATTGTCGAACCCGGTTGGAACTGGAAGTCTTTTTTTATAACATTCTGTATGGTTAGCTTGTATATTCCGTGGTCTACGTTATATGTGCCAAACATGTCAAAGGTACCCTTGTTGTGGAACGTAGCTCGCATCACTCCGTCACCGTTCAGCGCTATGTAGTCACGACTGCTCTCGTCCATCAACAGTCGAAGGGTGAAGTTCTGGTCGAGGTTGATGAGGAAATTCAGGTATATGTCTGTAGACGTGTCGGCAGAGTCGTCGTCATTTTTGGCGGCTGCACTTTCGTTCGACCGGGCTATCTCCACTTCGTTTTTGTCTCTCCATACGATGAAATCGCTGTTTCTGATTGCATCAGGGCTTGCAGCGTTATATTCTATAAAGGAATCCTGCTCCGGTGTTCCGGCAATGTCGAATGTGATGCGTCCCTTCCTGCCCTCAATGGCGCAGTTACCATTGGCATATACGGTTCCATAGAAGGTGGCACCGTTGTAGTCGGGGAAATCGTAGCAAAGAAGGTGTTGTGCTTCCACATTGATATCGAAAGTCAGGTTTGTCAGACTTTGATGATGCAGTGCTCCAGTCACTAATCCCTTGTTGCCGCTATTGTCGTAGACTGTGTCGTTAAGGAAGTAAATCTCGTTGGGCTCTGCGTGTATGCGTGCATTCTTTAGGTTATAGCGAACTCCGGTAGTTGATATGTCCATTCCGCCGCGTGCAATCAGGTCGCCGGTGAGGTTTACGTCACTCAGGTCTCCGAAAATCCGCACGTTCCCCGTTCCGTAGAGGTCGGTATTTGCCATGAACGATCCGCAAAAGCTTTCTAAGAATTCCAGGAACGTGTTCTCTGCCTGAATGTTGAGGTCGATGTAGTTTTGGCTAATCGACACATATCCGTCGATATCCGTTCTGCGGTCTGACTCGTCATTGGCAAGGGCATCAATGTTTATCCTTCCCTCTTCGTTGTCCCAACTGACGTTGGCTTCGAGAATACCCATTCGTCCATTCTCAAACTTGAAGTTGTTCACCAGCACGTTGGCATAGGCGTTAAGATCGGCAAACAGTCCTTTTGCATGAGCTGTACCCGATGCTTGTCCGCTGAATTCTACGGTGTGGAAATCCACGAGATCGAGAATATAGCTTACGTCTACATCCTTGAAGTCTACGTTTATGGAGTCGTTGGGATTGTCCGAAGCTCGTCCTTCGATAGTGATGTGTTGGTAGTTATGTCGGATGGAGAAATAGTCTACTAACAGGTTTCGTGAACTGTATATGATATCCGAGGGCTGTATTGTCCATGCCGTGTCGCCCACAAGGACGTCGGAGGGGTGAATGCGCATGTGGATAGCATCTTTGCCCGCGTTGTTCTTGAAGAATTCGGCGCTGCTGTTTAGCGTTCCTCTTACGTGCTTCTCGTGGCGACTGTGGTTGTTGTCCCACGTAATGTGTGAGTTCAGTGCGTTGTTGGTGGCAACTGCGTTGATGTTCAGCGCCAACGGCGTGCCGCTATCTCCAATCTTGCTTATCTGTCCCTCCACACGGATGGAGTCTTCGGTGCTGATGTCAAGGTAGGCATTGCGATATTCCACATTATCATAGGTGAACGAGGGCAGTGATGTTGTGAGGCTTATTTCAGAGTCCCTGTCGCGCACATCCGCATCCAGATGGAGAGGCTCGTTTATGCTTAGCGGGATATCAAAGAAAGCCTGTAATAAATCCGTATTGTAAAGTGTTGCCGTTATAGCAAAGTCATTGTTCTTGTCGTTAGTCAGCGCCGGCAGTCCCGGTAGAGTGGAGATACGTCTTCCTACGTAGTTAGCCACGCTCTGCGGAAGGGTTGCCGGGTCGATTATTCCATCTATTCTTATGTCTCCAAAGTCGCTTGACAGCATTAACAGGTGCTCTGCATGGTTGTTTGTGGCGCTAATCCTTATGTTTTCTGCTGTATAGTCCTTTTCTGCCGTAGACATTTGGAGTTTGGCAATGTTTACGTCACCATTGATTTTGTCAAGTGCAAGTCCTGCAACGCTCAAGTCCAGGTCCATGTCTACACTGGTATTCTTCTTAGCCACGATGAAATCGCCATTTACCGTTCCCTTCACGTTGACTGCCTGCTTGGGATTTCCTGTGGCAGAGATGTTGGCTGTGATATTGCCTATGGCGGGGTTGTCTATAATGTGTCCAACCTTCACTTCGTCGGCTTGGAGGTCTGCAATGACGTGTGTCGGTTGATATGATGCCTTGAGTTTAAGAAGTCCTGCATCCGTTGAAACCGTTGATTTAGTGTAGATTATGTCGCCTGTTCCACCCGCCTCTCCGTTTATGGTTACATTACCGAGCCGAGTGAGTTCTGATGGCAGGCTAATCGACTCTTTTGAGAGTTTCGCAACGATGGAATCGATGAATTTCTCTGTCATCCTTACTTCGTTCATGTTAACGTTCCAGTCATTGCCGAAGTTATAGTATCCGTGTGCATCCACCACAGCCCCGTCGGTCTCTATTAGGAGTTTGTTGGCAGTGATTTCAGATGCAGTTCCTGTAAGTGACGAGTGTAATTTCACACTCTCGTTGAATTGTTGAAGCTGCGGGATAAAAATCGTTAGGTCTGAGGGAGTTACGAAAGCGTTAATAGTACTAATGCTATAGAGTAGCGAGGGCGTTTGCAACTTTCCGTCCTTGATAGAGTAAGTCGCCTTGACAAGGTCTGTTTTGAGCGATGAATTGGGTAATTTAAGCGACAAGTCTGCCAAGTTGGCTTCTTGTTTATCAGCTTTGAAATGGAATCCGAGTTCGTTAATCTGTAATCCCGAATGCTCTTTCCCCGACAGTCGTTTCACAATGAGGTCTATTTCCTGGTCTGTCAGTTTTGGCAGGATCATAAAAGCATTAAGGTCGGTAACCTTGATGTGTGATGTGTTGAACAGTCCAGGTGTTGTGGCTTTATCCCAACGGTCGTATCTTATTACTCCTCGCCGTATGATAGCAGAGGCTATATGCAGGTCGAGTGGGGTGGAGACGGTGTCTTTGGATGCCAGCGAGTCCAAGACAAACTGGAAGTTAGGCTTCGAGTCGGCATCAATCTGGTAGAGTCGGGCATCCATATCGAAGAGTTGTGCCGAGGATATGTAGATACGTCCTTTGGTCAGAGGCATGATGTCTATTCCGGCACTCAGCCTTGATGCGTGCAGCAGGGTGTCGCCCTGCTGGTCATAGAGTGTGAATCCGTCGATGAGTATGTTTCCAAGCTCACTGAGGTCCACCTTTCCGATGCTCACCTCAGTGCCCAGTTTCTGTCTAAGCATGCTGCTCGCCTTTTCTCCAATAAAAGCCTGTACCACTGGTATGTGCAGCAGTATGTAGGCGGTAAGGACGACAACTACAATTGTCCATACCAGCACGCTTATTGTGTATTTTACGGTCTTCACCTATATTAGCTTTTTATGCTAACTCTACTTTACAATATTTCCGCGCTTTTCGGAAATCGTGCGACAAAATTACACTAAAAACTCTACATACGAGAATTTTTCGGGAAGAAATTATCGAAAAAGTCTAAAATAATGTGTAAATTTGCACCCACTTTGAAATCTTAAAATTAATTCTTATCATAAATTTTATGGCAATCAAACAAGTTTTTAAGTTGCGCAAAGGCTTAGACATTCGACTTCAGGGTAAGGCTCCTGAGGAGAAGCGCCAGCTTGCCGCTACTGACGACTACGGACTGATGCCCGCAGCATTTGTGGGCGTTACTCCCAAAGTTGTTGTCAAGGAAGGCGAGACGGTGAAGGCGGGAGACGCACTGTTTGTCAACAAGCAGTACCCCGATGTCAAGTTTGCGTCACCAGTCAGCGGCACCGTAGTAGCCGTGGAGCGTGGTGAGCGCCGCAAGGTTCTTTGCGTTAAGGTCAAGGCTGATAAAGATCAGCAGTATGTAGACTTCGGAAAGAAGGATGTCAGTGCTCTCGACGGCGCGGCTGTCAAGGCAGCACTTCTCGAAGCAGGACTCTTCGGTTACATCGACCAACTGCCTTATGCAGTATCGACAAATCCGGAGACCAAGCCCAAGGCTATCTTCGTTTCGGCACTTCGCGACAAACCCCTCGCGGGCAGTTTCGAGTTCGAGGTGAAGGGTCAGGAGGCAGACTTCCAGACCGGTCTTACCGCTCTGTCGAAGATTGCTCCCGTCTATCTTGGTGTTGGCGAGGGCTCTTCTCTTGCAGAGATGAAGGATGTCGAGGTGAATGCTTTCGTAGGCAAGTGTCCCGCTGGTAATGTCGGCGTTCAGGTAAACCACATCGCTCCTGTCAACAAGGGCGAGGTAGTATGGACGGTAGACCCCACGGCGGTTCTGTTCTTCGGACGTCTGTTCAATACTGGCAAGGTGAATCTCACCCGTACGGTGGCAGTCGGCGGCAGCGAGGTTTCTTCACCCGCTTATGTTGATGCCCTCGTGGGAACTTCTTTGGGCGTAATCCTCGAAGGTCAGATAAAGGGAGAGAACGTCAGAATTGTTGATGGCAACCCGCTTACCGGCAAGCCCTCCACTAAGGAAGGCTACCTCGGAGCCCACACTTCAGAGGTAACAGTAATTCCCGAGGGTAATGATGCTGACGAGATGCTGGGATGGATACTTCCACGCCTTAAGCAGTTCTCTACAAGCCGCAGTTACTTCTCTTGGCTCTGCGGCAAGAAAGAGTATGCTCTCGATGCCCGTATCAAGGGCGGTGAGCGCCGCATGATTATGAGTGGTGAGTATGACAAGGTAATCCCGATGGACATCTATCCCGAATATCTTGTCAAGGCAATCATCACCGGCGACATCGACCGCCAGGAGGCTCTCGGTATCTATGAGGTATCTCCGGAAGACTTTGCACTGGCAGAGTTTGTGGATTCTTCAAAACTTGAACTTCAGCGAATTGTCAGAGAGGGTCTTGATATCCTCAGAAAGGAGAATGAGTAATGAATGCAATAAGAAAATACTTCAACAATGTGAAACCTCAGTTCGAGGATGGTGGTAAGCTTCATGCTTTCCGCAGCCTCTTCGAAGGTTTCGAGTCATTCCTCTTCGTACCCAACGATACGGCTAAGAGCGGTGTAAGTATTCACGATTCCATCGATTCTAAGCGCATCATGAGTATGGTGGTGCTGGCACTGCTGCCGGCGCTGTTCTTCGGAATGTATAACGTAGGTTATCAGAACTATCTTGCAGCCGGAACGCTCGAGAGTGCTTCGTTCTGTGAAATCTTCTGCTATGGTTTCCTCGTAGTGCTCCCCAAGTTGCTGGTAAGTTACATCGTAGGTCTTGGAATAGAGTTCGCATGGGCTCAGTGGAAAGGTGAGGAAATCCAGGAGGGTTATCTCGTTTCGGGTATCATCATCCCGCTGATTATCCCCGTTGGCTGTCCGTTGTGGATGCTCGCTCTTGCCTGCGCCTTTGCCGTAATCTTCGCCAAGGAGATTTTCGGTGGTACGGGTATGAACATCTTCAACGTTGCTGTCGCAGCGCGTATGTTCCTCTTCTTCTCATATCCCTCGAAGATGACGGGTGAGAGTATCTGGATTGCCGACGAGTCTATCTTCGGACTGGGTAACACTCTTCCCGACGGCTTCACTGCTGCAACTCCGCTGGGACAGATAGGTCAGGGAATGGACGTTACCGCTTCGCTCTCCGACATGATTCTCGGTTTTATCCCCGGTTCTATCGGTGAGACATCGGTAGTGGCAATCGCCCTTGGCGGTCTGTTCCTCCTGCTTACCGGCATTGCTTCGTGGAAGACCATGCTCAGCGTGTTTGTCGGCGGCGGCTTGATGGCTTGCCTGTTCGAGCAGACCGGTGCTACTCCCATCCACTGGTACGAGCACCTTGTCCTGGGCGGTTTCTGCTTCGGTGCTGTCTTCATGGCTACCGACCCCGTTACCTCTGCACGCACCGAGACCGGTAAGTACTACTACGGCTTCATCATCGGAGCGATGGCAGTGATTATCCGTGTCATGAACCCCGGCTATCCTGAGGGTATGATGCTGGCAATCTTCTTCGGTAATATGTTTGCTCCGCTCATCGACCACTTCGTTGTAGAGCGCAATATCAATAAGCGTCTTAAGAGAGGAGGTACAAAATGAAACTAAATACAAACAACAATTCGTACATTATTATATATAGTGCGATAATGGTGGTTATCGTTGCCTTCCTGCTGGCGTTCGTCTTCCAGGCGCTTAAGCCTATGCAGGATGCTAACGTGGCACTCGACGTCAAGAAACAGATTCTCTATTCACTCAACATCCGCAATCTCGATGGTGCTGAAGCTGAGGCTAAGTACAACGAGGTAGTGAAGAAAGAAGTTGACCTTGAGAACCAGAAACTCTACCTCTGCGATGTTGACGGCAAGGAGGTAGGAGTGCTGTCAATGAAAGGTATGGGACTCTGGGGCGGCATCAGCGGCTACCTCGCTATGGAGGAGAAGGCTGATGGCATGTACGTCTATGGCGCCTACTTCAACCACGAGAGTGAGACGGCAGGTCTTGGAGCCGAAATCAAGGACTCACAGGCTTGGCAGGAGAAGTTCATCGGCAAGAAGGTTTTCGGAGCCGAGTCTCCCGAGGTCCTGCTCTCAGTCGTTAAGAAGGTTGAAGACCCTGCAACCCAGGTAGACTGCGTTACTGGAGCCACACTGACCTCTAACGGTGTCAACGACATGATTCATGAGAATTTGAAGGTTCTGGTGAAGTTCCTCACCAGCGCCCAGGTAGAGAATGTAAAGGTTGAGGAGGAATAAAGACTATGGCATTATTCAGTAAACAAAACAAAGAGGCTCTTACAAAACCCATAAACCTCGA
>JAFTFC010000193.1 GCA_017449725.1 Prevotella sp.
CGGTTATTTCAAAGCTTTCTTCTCAGGAAGATGTCCTGCAGTCGAAAGCCGACCTCCTACCCTCGCTCACGGCTACAACCTCACAGAATGTAACATATCGCCCTTGGACGCAGTCGGGCAGTTCGACTGTGGCTAATGGCTATGCTGTCAGTTCCGTGGACAAGGTCTACTATAACGGCTCGTACGGAATAAATGCAAACTGGACGCTGTGGAACGGCAACAAAAACCGCAATACGGTAAAGCTTAACAAACTGAAAGAACAGGCGGCAGAACTCGACAGCGCCGAGACAGCTAACATGCTGCAGGAACAGATAGCACAACTATATGTTCAGATTCTCTACTCTAAGGAGGCTATCAAAGTCACCAGGGAAAGTCTGACAAAGAGCCAGAAAAACGAAGAGCGTGGCAAGACGATGTACGAGGTGGGAAGCATGAGCAAGGCTGACCTGGCACAGCTTACATCTCAAAGAGCAGAAGACGAATATAACGTTGTGGCGGCAGAGAGCAACCTCAGAAACTATAAGCGCCAGCTGAAGGAGATACTGCAGATTACAGACAACGAACCATTCGATGTGGCAGACTTGGCAGCAAGCGACGAAATGGCTCTCCGCGCAATACCAAATATGGAGACGGTATATAGCGAAGCCTTGGCAACAAGACCCGAGATAAAAAGTACCCAATTGGCGATAGATATCAGTAATATGAACGTCAAGATTGCCAAAGCAGGACGAATGCCTACCGTGGGACTTAATGCCAGCGCCATCACCAATACCACATCTATGAATTCTGAGGCATGGGGCAATCAGATGAAAAACAACTTCAATCTGGGGGCAGGACTTTCGGTCAGCATTCCAATCGTCGACAACCGTTCCACAAAAACGGCTGTTAGAAAAGCGATGCTTCAGAAGCAGGACTATCTGCTTGATATGGAGAAGCAGCGCACCTCGCTCTATTCGGATATTGAGAATTTCTGGATAAATGCCACAAACAACCAGAACAAATTCAAGGCAGCAAAAGTGAGCACCCAGAGTTATAAGGAAAGCTACGACCTGCTGTCAGAACAGTTCGACTTAGGACTGAAAAATATCGTAGAACTGATGACAGGTAAGTACAACTTACTTAATGCGCAACAGAACGAATTGCAGAGCAAATATCTGACTATATACAATATATACATGTTGGAATTCTATAGAAACGGAGAGTTGGAAATCAAGAATTAAGTAATTAGAATCATTATATGAAAGGGAACAAAAAACTTTGGATTGCAGTAGGTGCAGTCGTAGCCGTTGCACTAATTCTGTGGCTCATCTTTGGTGGAAAGAAGGAAGAGAAAGTGACCTTCGAAACCGAAAAAGTCGAAATGGGAAACATCCAGACTTCCATAACCGCTACAGGTACTATCGAACCTGTTACGTCAGTAACCGTGGGTACACAGGTATCAGGAATCGTGTCGAAACTGTATGTAGACTATAACAGCGTGGTTAAGAAAGGTCAGGTAATTGCTGAACTCGACAAAACAAACCTTACGAGCGAACTAAATGCCGCACGTGCCAATCTGAACAGCGCACAAAGTTCGCTGAACTATCAACAAGCTAACTATAACCGCTATAAGACGCTTTACGACAAAGGTTTGGTAAGTGCCAACGATTTCGAAAGTGCCCGATTGTCTTACCAGCAGGCCAAGGAACAGGTTGCTACTGCCCGCGAGAGTGTTGCCAAGGCGCAGACAAACTTGGGATATGCCACAATTACTTCGCCAATCGATGGTGTAGTATTGTCGAAAGCTGTAGAGGAAGGTCAGACGGTGGCTTCATCATTCAGCACCCCTGAACTGTTTGTAATTGCTCAGGACCTTACCGATATGCGCGTTATCGCAGACATTGACGAAGCAGACATAGGAGGAGTAAAGGAAGGTCAACGAGTAACATTCACCGTAGATGCATTCCCCGATGACACATTTGAAGGAACCGTGACACAGGTTCGTCAGGAAGCCACGACCTCGAGTAACGTTGTCACCTATGAGGTGGTTATCTCTGCACCTAATTCCGACTTGAAACTGAAGCCGGGACTTACAGCTAACGTAACCATCTTCACTATGGAGAAAAACAACGTCTTGACTGTTTCGTCCAAAGCTCTTCGCTTTACTCCTAACGCTGCCATCCTTGACAAAAACCAAACAATCGAAGATTGTGAGGGAGACCACAAACTGTGGACCAAAGAAGGTAATACTTTCAAGGCACATAAGGTGGAAATAGGTACTACAAATGGAGTTTTGACCGAGATTGTCAGCGGTATCAGTAAAGGTACTGAGGTGCTGAATGAGTTTAGCGTCAGCGGAGGAAGTACTGAGCAGGAAGAGCAAGCAAGTAACCCCTTCATGCCTAGACCCGGCAACAAGAACAAAAACGGCAACAACAGCAAGAAGTAACCATTATGGAAGAAGCGAAAGAGAATAGAAAAGTCGTTATCGAACTACAGAACGTTAAGCGATACTTCCAAGTGGGTAGCGAGACGGTAAAGGCGCTTCGCGGAGTCTCGTTTAAAATATACGAAGGCGAGTTCGTTACTATTCAAGGTACGTCGGGTTCTGGCAAATCTACCCTACTCAACCAGTTGGGGTGTCTCGACACTCCTACCAGCGGTGAATATCTTCTTGATGGAGTTTCTGTACGCGAGATGTCGAAAACACAACGTGCCCATCTACGCAATCGCAAGATTGGCTTTGTGTTCCAAAACTATAACCTTCTGGCTAAGACAACTGCCGTAGAGAATGTCGAACTGCCGCTTATGTACAACTCGGAAGTATCGGCTAAAGAGCGTCGTGAAAGAGCAATTAAAGCGCTACAAGCAGTTGGACTTGGAGATCGTCTGGAGCATAAGTCGAACCAGATGTCAGGAGGACAGATGCAGCGTGTTGCCATCGCCCGAGCTTTGGTGAACGACCCTGCCGTACTATTGGCTGATGAGGCTACCGGAAATCTTGATACACGCACCTCGTTTGAGATGCTTGTACTATTTCAGGAACTTCACCGTCAGGGACACACAATTATATTTGTTACCCACAACCCCGAGATAGCAGAATACTCCAGTCGCAATATCAACCTGCGTGATGGAAAAATCAGAGAGGACACAATAAATAACAACATAAAGTCGGCTGCCGAAGCACTTGCTGCCCTGCCGAAACCTGTGGATGACTGATGAGTGATGTAATGGCTCAGCGAATAAAAACGATATGACGTAATAACGATATAACGATAAATGAACATACTCAACCTTTTCAAAGTAAGCCTTCGAGCAGTAGCCAATAACAAGATGCGCTCCTTCCTCTCCATGCTGGGTATTATTATCGGTGTGGCTGCCGTCATTATTATGATGGCAATAGGTCAAGGGTCGAAGGAAAGCATCCGCAAAGAACTGTCTACGATGGGTACCAACCTGCTGACCATCCGTCCGGGTGCTGATATGCGAGGTGGTGTAAGACAAGACCCGTCAAGCATGCAGACGCTGAAACCGGCGGACTATCAGCGTATTATGGCAGAGAAGAAATATGTTACCAACGTGTCGCCTGAAGTAACTGCCAGTGGACAGGTAATATATGGAAACAATAACACTAATACGACCGTCTACGGCGAGAGTCCTGAATATTTGGATATCAAACTGTGGACAATAGAGGACGGCGAGTGTTTCAACGAGGAAGATGTTCATAAGGCTGCCAAAGTAGCCGTTGTCGGAAAGACCATCGTTGACGAACTGTTCGGCGAGAATGTTGATCCTATTGGCAAGACTATCCGCTTCAAGTCTATCCCACTACGAATTGTAGGTGTTTTGAAGTCTAAAGGATATAACTCTTGGGGAATGGACCAGGATAACGTCATCATAGCCCCTTATACTACCGTAATGAAACGTATCGCCGCACAAACCTTTTACTCGAGCATCGTTTGTTCAGCAGTAACGGAAGAATTATCTGATGCGGCAATTGAAGAACTGACGCAGATTCTACGTGAGAACCACAAACTAAAAGGTGACGCAGATGACGACTTTACAGTCCGTTCGCAAGCAGAAATGATGGAAACTATGTCGTCGACAATGGATACCGTAACACTTATTCTCGTAGTTGCTGCTGCGTTCTCGCTGCTGGTAGCAGGTATCGGTATTATGAACATTATGCTCGTGAGTGTTACTGAACGCACTAAAGAAATTGGTCTCCGTATGTCTGTTGGCGCAACTGGTGCGGTAATCTCCCTACAGTTCCTTATCGAATCGGTACTTATATCTGTAACCGGGGGACTGCTCGGTATTCTGGTTGGATGCTCAGCGAGTGCCAGCCTCGGCATGTTCGGTATGCCTTCAAGTGTACCGGCATGGTCTATTTACGTATCGTTCTTTGTATGTGTATGTATTGGTGTCCTTTTTGGATACATCCCCGCACAGAAAGCCGCAAACATGGATCCTATAGAAGCAATCAGACATGAATAAGAAAATATCTAAGATATTCCCATACGCAATAGCTATCTTCATTTTTATTATTGGAGGACTTCTCTATTACTACCTATTCAGTTCCATGACAGGTAAAGATGAAACTGTCTACCTGTATATTGACGACGATGACGACATCGACTCAATATTCACAAAGGTTGATAAGGTATCTACAGAACATGGAACAGCAGGATTCAGAACGCTGGCACGCCACATGGACCTGACTAAGGATATCCATACGGGAAGATATGCAATAGAGTCTTCGGATGGGGCTTTCACACTCGTACGGCATATACGAAACGGAATGCAGGAACCATTGTCACTCACTATACCTGAAGTCAGGACAAAGGAGAAACTTGCTGCATATCTCGGCACGAAACTGATGATTGACAGTACCGAAATAGCAGAATTGTTTACAGACACTACTATCTGCAAAAAATATGATTCAACACCTGAAACCATCATTGCCCTCTTTGTTCCTAATACATATGAGGTTTATTGGGACACACCACTGGAAAAACTGATGGGAAGAATGCAACAGGAGAGCAAAAGATTCTGGAACGAAGAGCGACGAAGCAAGGCTAAGAATATAGGACTTACTCCTGTTGAGGTGATGACGCTGGCGAGTATAATTGACGAAGAAACGGCAAATAATGCCGAAAAGCCGATGGTCGCAGGAATGTATCTTAATCGCCTTAATAAGGATATGCCGCTACAGGCAGACCCGACGATACGCTTTGCCCTGAACGACTTCACGATAAAAAGGGTTCGCAACAATATGCTTCGCGTGAACAGTCCTTATAACACATACACGAATAAAGGACTACCGCCGGGACCAATACGTATCGCTTCAGTTGTTTCTATAGATGCTGTGCTGAATGCTGCCTCTCATGATTTTTTATACATGTGCGCCAAAGAAGACTTCAGCGGTACACATAACTTCGCCCGAACCTATGATGAGCATCTTAAGAATGCTGCGAGGTATGCAGAAGCCTTAAATAAACGAGGAATTAACTAAAGCCTCTTAACCATGCTAAATTAAAATAATACATTATTTTATTGGCAGAAAGCACTTTTTTTACTACCTTTGCACACAAATAGTTAAATTCTTAATAGTTACATACAATGAAAATTTCTCACATTGAACATCTGGGCATTGCTGTTCAGAGTATCGAGGAAGCCCTTCCATACTTCAAAGAGGTATTAGGGCTTGAGTGTTATGCAGTAGAAACCGTTGAAGACCAGAAGGTTAAGACGGCATTTCTAAAATGTGGTGAGGTGAAGTTGGAACTTCTTGAGCCCACATCACCCGAAAGTACTATCCAGAAGTGGCTCGACAAAGGCAACAAGGGTGTTCATCATGTGGCTTTCTGCGTAGAAGATGGCGTTGCCAATGCTTTAGCAGAAGTAAGCGACAAGGGAGTAAGACTTATAGACCAGGCTCCACGAAAAGGAGCGGAAGGTCTGAACATCGCTTTCCTCCATCCGAAGTCAACTTGTGGAATCCTCACAGAGCTCTGCGAACATCCGGAATAAATAGCGATATAACATAATAACGATATAACGTAATAACGATATAACGTAATAACGAAAAAAACGAAATAATAATGAGTAAACAATTAGAAAAAATTAAGGAGCTTATCGCTAAGCGCGAGCAGGCTCGTTTGGGTGGCGGTGAGAAAGCCATCGAAAAACAGCACGCTCGTGGCAAGTATACGGCTCGCGAACGCATAGAGATGCTTCTTGACGAAGGAAGTTTCGAAGAGGTGGATATGTTCAAACTCCATCGTTGTACCAACTTCGGTATGGAGAAGAAGCAGTTCCTTGGTGACGGTGTAGTAGCCGGAAGCGGAACAGTTGACGGACGACTCGTCTATATCTTTGCTCAGGACTTCACGGTTAATGGCGGTTCTTTGTCTGAGACAATGGCACAGAAAATATGTAAAGTGATGGACCTTGGTATGAAAATGGGTGCACCTGTTATTGGTATCAATGACTCAGGTGGCGCTCGTATTCAGGAAGGTATCAATGCTCTTGCTGGATATGCAGAGATTTTTGAGCGCAATATCTTGGCAAGCGGTGTTATTCCGCAGATTTCCGGTATCTTCGGTCCTTGTGCCGGTGGTGCTGTATACAGTCCAGCCCTCACCGACTTCACTCTTATGATGGAGAACACATCATATATGTTCCTTACCGGTCCTGCCGTTGTGAAAACAGTTACCGGAGAGGATGTTGACCAGGAACATCTTGGTGGCGCTTCTGTTCACAGTACAAAGAGCGGTGTTACTCACTTTACCGCTTCTACCGAGGAAGAGGCTATGGAGATGATAAAGACTCTCCTGAGCTATATTCCTTCGAATAATATGGAAGAAGCACCACGCAAGGAGTGTACAGACCCCATCAATCGTATGGAGGATATTCTCAACGAGATTCTCCCAGACGACCCCAATATGGCATACGATATGTACAAAGTTATTGGAGCCATTGTCGATGACGGTGAGTTCTTTGAAGTTCAGCCTAAGTTCGCCAAGAATATTATTGTGGGCTTTGCACGCTTCAACGGACAGAGTGTTGGTATTGTAGCCAACCAGCCTTCTTGCTATGCAGGCGTTCTCGATGTTAACGCATCACGCAAGGGCGCTCGCTTCGTTCGCTTCTGCGATGCATTCAACATTCCTATTGTATCTCTTGTTGACGTCCCAGGATTCCTTCCCGGTACAGGTCAGGAGTACAATGCTGTCATTCTTCATGGCGCTCAACTTCTATATGCTTATGGTGAGGCAACAGTTCCAAAGATTACTGTTACACTCCGCAAGTCGTATGGCGGTAGTCATATCGTGATGGGTTGTAAGCAACTCCGTACTGATGTTAACTATGCATGGCCTAATGCAGAGATTGCCGTAATGGGTGCAAGTGGTGCCGTTGCTGTTCTCTATGCTAAGGATGCCAAGACAGCTGAAGATCCCAAGGCATTCATGGCTGAGAAGGAAGAGGAATACAGCAATCTGTTTGCTAATCCATATCAGGCAGCTAAGTATGGATACATCGACGATGTCATCGAGCCGAGAAACACTCGTTTCCGCATCTGTCGAGCCCTTGCACAGTTGCAGACAAAGCGTGATGGTCTGCCTGCTAAGAAGCATGGAAATATTCCTATGTAATAAAGGTTCAAGCTAATTCCATAAAGCATAATAACATGAATAAAGAAATTGGCGCAGCCATTGCTTTGGCACTCCACGAGTTTCAGGGCAATAACGTACACGACAAGGAGAGTGGTATTATAACAATACGTCCGCGACAGACCGACTGGTCGTCACGAATACTCACCATGACGAAACGTCCAATGTAATAAATGAAAAGGTAGTATGAAAGAATACAAGTATACAATCAATGGAAAGAAGTACGAAGTCGAAATTGGTGACATCGTAGAGAACATTGCCAGCGTGAAGGTCAATGGCGAAGAGTTCAAGGTAGAAATGGAGAAAGAGGCAGAACCCGAGAAGAAGAAGGTGGTTGTTAAACCCGCTGCTGCTCCGGCAAGCGCTCCCAAGGCTGCCGCTCCCGCTGCTGCAGGTGCTGTAAATACCGCTAATGCCGTAAAGGCTCCGTTGCCCGGAGTAGTAACAGAAATCAAGGTTGCTGTGGGTGATGAAGTTAAGGCTGGTGATACTGTAGTAGTACTTGAGGCTATGAAGATGGCTAACAATCTTGACACAGAGAAAGCAGGTAAGGTTACAGCCGTGCTGGTAAATGTCGGTGATAGTGTGATGGAGGATACTCCTCTTGTTGTAGTTGAATAGTTTTACTTTATAATAACAAGAAAGGCTGTCTTTTCAGGCAGCCTTTTTGTTTCTGTTATACTTTGTTTCCTTCCTTTGGGAAAACAACTGTCGGCTTGAATGTCTTTGCCTCTTCGAAATCCATAAGTGCATAGGAAATTATTATTATGGTGTCTCCTACTTGAACACGGCGTGCTGCTGCACCATTCAGACAGATACAGCCAGAACCGCGTTCTCCCTTGATAATATAGGTTTCAAAGCGCTCTCCGTTATTATTGTCAAGTACCTGAACCTTCTCGCCAGCAATCATATTAGCAGCATCCATAAGATCTTCATCAATGGTTATGCTACCCATATAATTGAGATTAGCCTCGGTTACAGTTACACAGTGAAGTTTAGACTTCAGTACTTCTATCATCATGATTCCTTGTATTTAATATGATCAATCAGGCGGATGGGAGTCTTGCCGCAATAGACGGTAATGCATCCTACGACATAAGGAGTGTCATCCCATGATGATACGTCCTGTAGCGTATCACCATCGACAATAGAGAAGTATTCTACCTCAAGACCTTCTATGGCATTTATGTCAGCCACCACCTTGTCGTGTGTCTGTTGAACAGTGTGTTTCTTGGCATAGGTTACACTCGACTTGAGTGCTTTATAGATATTAGGAGCGATAGCTCGCTCATCTTCTGCAAGCAAGGTGTTTCGACTACTCATTGCCAGTCCGTCCTTCTCACGGATAATAGGACATTCTACAATCGTAACTTTTATGTCCAGAGCTTTTACCATTGCCTTGATTACAGCTATCTGCTGCCAGTCTTTCTCTCCAAAATATGCTTTGTCAGGACGTACAATATAGAAAAGACGACTTACCACCTGACAAACACCATTGAAGTGTCCTGGACGATGAGCGCCCTCCATAACGGTTGAAACAGGCGGATATTCGAAATGGCGATTGTCCTCGGTCGGGTACATCTCGTTTACAGCAGGAGCAAAAACATAGTCAGCCCCTACCCCTTCAAGAAGTTCACAGTCGGCATCAAGAGTACGGGGATAATTAGCCAGGTCATTCTTATCATTAAACTGGGTTGGATTAAGAAAAACGCTTACTACGGTTACATCATTATCCTTTACACTCTGTTTTACCAGCGAAGCATGTCCTTCGTGCAGGGCACCCATCGTGGGTACAAGACCTACACTTTTATTTGCCTTCCGGAGAGTGAACAAATCATTCTGAAGTTCTACTATTGTATGAACAACTTTCATCTTTTTTATTCGTTTTGGGGTGCAAAATAACAACTTTTAAATGAATTGTGCAAGAAATATCAAGAAAATTTCGTACCTTTGCAACACATTTCAAAAAATACGATATGAAGAAAGTATTATTCATCAACCAAGAAATAACTCCTTACGTTCCAGAAAACGAATTATCACTTTTGGGTAAGAACATTCCTCAGGCAATTATAGACAAAGGCTATGAGATAAGAACATTTATGCCCAAATGGGGTATTATCAATGAACGCAGAGGACAACTACACGAAGTTATAAGGTTGTCACGAATGATGCTTATCATAGATGAAACAGATCATCCTTTGATTATAAAGGTGGCATCTATTCCACAGACACGCGTTCAGGTTTATTTCATTGACAATGACGATTACTTCACAAAGCGTCAGATGGCATACGATGAGAATGGAGAGGAATATCCAGACAATGGCGAGCGGGCTGTATTCTTTGCGCGTGGTGTGCTTGAGACCGTAAAAAAACTCCGCTGGGTTCCTGATATTATTCATTGTCATGGATGGATGAGCGCTATCGTTCCTTTGTATATCAAGACAGCATATAAGGATGAACCTTCATTTGCCAATACAAAGGTTATATCCTCACTTTTCCCCAGTAACCTGAAATCGGAATTGAGCGAACAATTCAAGAAAAGTGTTGTGTTCCGCACAGCCAAGGGAGAACTCTTCAAGAACTACAGCGAGAAGTTCGATTTTACGGAACTTGGAAAGCTTGCAATAGATTATTCTGATGCAATCGTAGAAGCCCAGGCAGATATCAATCCTCAGCTTATGGATTATGCTAAAGACAAAGGTTTGCCAATAATGAAGCATTCTAGTATCGGCGATTTGGGAGAATCATACATGAACTTCTACGAGAGTCTATTATAACAATAAAAGAATCGATTTATTCATTAAGCCACAACTTCAATGAAAAACTTATATTACACTGTTTTAATGGCATTTACGATGCTGTGTACAACATCGTGTGATGATACGACAAACACTATTGGTCAGTCGTTAACAGACAACTCTGACCTCATAGATATAGCCACTGCGACATTTCCCGTAACAACACAGTCTTTGAAGACTGATTCTGTGCTTTCGAAGAGTACTATCGGATATTTGGGACATATTGTTGACCCAGAGACTTACGGGTATATTTCTTGTGACTTCATGGCACAGTTCCATACCGTTGAAGATTTTAATTATCCAGAAGAAAGTTCTATAGTTACTGATGATAGCAAGGAAATCAAGGCAGACTCTTGCGAAATACGCCTTTTCTACAACCAGTTCTATGGTGATTCCCTGGCAAAAATGAAAGTAACTGTCCATGAGATGAAAATCCCGATGAGTGAAGGTGAGAACTACTATTCAAACTTCAATCCGAAAACCAAAGGTTTTTTGCGTGATGATGCAAATGCAATGAAA
>JAFTFC010000194.1 GCA_017449725.1 Prevotella sp.
ACCAAGGTTATGGTTTACTCGGACCAAGGTTATTCCACGGTCGGACTAAGGTATAAGGACGCTCGGGAAAGGGCTGTTTTATGGCGTTTTTGAACTACCTTTTTGCATAAATATCCGCACCGGATTTTCTGCTCCGACCCACCGCCATTTTAGGCTCCTCCAAATTTTATTTTGCAAAAAAAGTGTCAGCCGTCATGCTCGGAAAGAGGAAAAACATGACGGCTGACACTTTTTTTGAAACCTTTTTCTCGGGGAACCTAAAAAACAGAGGCAATCATCGTCACCACAGTAAGACCGCTATATATCAATTTCCTAACAACCACTGTGAGCAAGGCGTAAGCCTTCCTATCTGCCACTGTGAGCAAGGCGTAAGCCTTGTACCACCACCTCAGTAGTATGACCGATGTCGCAAATCGTTCTTGCCAGCTCGTTTAAGTAATGAAAGCGCTCGTAGTCACTTGTAAACGAAGGCATATCCTCTGGCCAGGGAGCAAGAATAAGGAGCGAACCATGAGCACAAGCCTCAAAGCGGCTACGCTCAGGTTTCCAATACCGACCGATTGGGTCTGCCTGCACGTGAATCAATCGCAGTTTCTGTTCTAAGGCCATATTCTTGATTCGCTTCTCGCATTCAGACACACCTGGGGTGACCAGCACGTCTCCGCTCTGCGCTGAAGAAATGAGCCGCAGACTCTCCGTCCGCCAAAACTCTGTATCTTCTGTAGGAACACCATTGGTACGCCGATGGAACATCACCTGGTGCTTCTCTGGCTGACGTAGGAGGTGCAGGTTGCCGAAAGCGCTGTAGCGTGTGCCGCCGATCTTGATGCACAGCGCACGCCTGAACAAATCTGGGTATTCGCGTCGCATCATGTAGCGCAGCGGATTGTCGCGGAGGTAGTGCTTCCAGTTCTCCAATTGTCCGTCGCGCATGAGGATATGGTCGTTATAGTTGGGCTCAAAGAGAGGAGTATGTTGCTCTGAGGCTGACGCCGCAGCCACAGTGGTCCCCATTTCCCACCACGCACGACTGACACCACCCTTGAAAGCACCGATGATAATGCCCAAGTGCTTGCCTTTTGGGAGTGGCTCGTTGATGCGTACAATCAAGTGCAGATGGTCGGGCATGAGACACACCTGCCAAATATCAACCATCGGATAATAATAATGTATCTTTGGTATCTCGTTGTCAAGAACGGCATGCCCAAGCAAAGACGGCTTAAGCCTGGGCTTTTCGCCATCGGTCTTGCAGGTACCCACAATTTCGCCAAAGACAGGCATTCTGCCTGCCACTACTATGGTTACTTCGTACGTTCCTGGTACTGCATAGTCGTGCCCATACATCCGTCGCGTCTGACAACTCTCACTCATACTATTTTGCACATTACTATGCAAAGATACAACGCATTTGGTAAATAGCCAAATCTTTTACCCAAAAAGCCAACGCTTTAACTATAAAATTTGTTCCTGTTCGTCTGGTTATCAATTATGCATCCGCCACCGTGTGATCATAGTTCTTTGCGAGTCATAAACATGGCGTTTGCGTAACGCGGAACCTTTTTTCGAAAAATAGAATTTGGAGGAACCTAAAAATAAAAAGTGCACACTGGAACTCCAGTGTGCACTCATAATTAAGTCCGAATCAAAAATGAAGCGGACTTAATTATTATATTAAGGCATCATTACCTTTCTTCCATTAATGATGTAAATGCCATGTTTCATTTGGTCAACTTTTACTGACCGTCCCATTAAGTCGTAAACGTGGAGGCTGGAGCCCATGTTGCTCTTAATCTCTGTAATGCCTGATTCTTCAGGAAGCGTTGCATCGAACTCTTCGATGTGCTTGAAGCGTCCCCAGATGTCGTGAGCCTTGTAAGCTGCAGATGTTCCGATGGGAACGTAGAGTACGCACTCATCAGCCCATGCCTGAGGGAACTCATTAATAGTCTGCCTTCCTTCTCTACGTGTATCATAACCGAATATATTATCCGCTACGTCAAGCGGCTCGCTGCGGTAGTTATATATTGCCTTGAGTGGAGCTAACTTTTCTGACGTTGTTGCGTTACTATTCTCGCTGAAGAAAGAGATAAACTGTCGTCCCAAGTATTCCAAGTCGGGCGACAGATTTATAGACTCTGGAGCAAGACAATAGGAAAAAGCATTGTCGTCAATATATTTCACGTGCATTGGGAGCTCGAGAGTATATTTCGGTATTTCAGTAAGAATTATATTTGAGAACGAAAAGGCACCATTGCCTATACCCTCCAGATGACTGTTGTTCCAGTCGAACGTCTTGAGTCCGCTCAAGAGGCTAAAGCTGTTATATCCTATGAACTTAACAGTTGAAGGAAGTACGAACTTTTCGAGTGACCAAGCGCTTCTCAAAAGACCAGTAGAAATGTATTCTACGTCGGGCAGATTAAGCTCTTTAAGTTGATTACACCATGTAAACACACTGCCACCAGCTGTATCGAAACTCCACTGACTTTCATCTTCTGAATATCTTACAGGATTTGTGCCTATCTCCTTAACACTTGAAGGTATAGTAAATTTTGTAAGTTTATTGCAAGCACGGAAACCATAATCTTCAATACGTTCAACTCCGTCAGGAATGGTATATTCTCCTTGACGACCACGGGGGCATATAAGAAGTGTCTTGCCGTCCTGTGAGTAGAGCACGCCGTCTATATCCTTATAATTGAGTTTATCGGTATTGATGACGATATGCTCCAAATCATAATAGGTATTATTGATACCTGTGGAGTAGTCAAAGTCTGGTGACTGATATCCACCGCCGAGCCCGAAAAGAAAAGCATTATACCGTAACCGAGTCACTGTGGATGGAATTGTAATTGTCTTTACATGCTGGAAAGCATTGAAATATACGTCCTCAAGAATTGTAACTCCTTCTGGAATAACCAGTGATGTTACGTCTGTCACAAACTGGTCGCCAATATATTGAGATGTTCTGGCATAATTTATTTCTTTAAAGGCATAGTTTTCGCCATTATACGAAACCGTAGCAGGCAGCGTGATGTCGCCGCTGATTGTCTCCACAATATCTTTCATGATACATGTGTGGTTAGAATAGAAGTCATAGAGATATGGACCGACTTTTATGTTTTCTCCATTTAAGAAGAAACTTCTCCATACCTTGCTGGCTGCATAAGCATCGATAGCCGATGCAGGGAAAGTAGCATCTATCTGCGAGTATGTCTCTAAAGCCAAGTCTCCTCCAGGAGGTGTGAGAGGAAGAACATTTAGGGTATTCAAACTGTTGCATTCCATGAAAGTTTGGTTCATATAGTTTACCGTGCTCGCGATAGTTAACTTTTGAAGATAATTGTTATTGAATGCATTTAATGTTTGGGTGCCCTCCGGAACCACATATTCAGCACTTGTTTTTTTGGCAGGATATACACTCATGGTTTTCATATCCTTTGAAAACACAACACCATCCTGTGAAGTAAAGTAAGGGTTATTAGCATCAACTACATAAGAAGAGATGTTATTTGTTGCATTACTTGCTCTGCGAAGTTCTCTTGTTGTTGATGGAACCTGAAGAGTACCTGTTTTTCCTTGTGGAATATAGTTGAGCACAAGATAGCCAGCGGTTTGTTGCTCATAATCGTATTGTTGGGTTGCCTCATTAAATGTTGTAAAATAACCCGTATTCTCATACAATACGCCATCATAACTACTGTATGTTTCACATCCTTCTGCTATTGTGATAGCAGTTAACTGTGATGCGTTGGCATAAATTGAAATTTGCTCCAGCGTTTTTGGCAGGCTGAGCGTCTTTAAGTTTGCCACACACTGGTCGTTGCCTAAATAGCCATTAACGACTGTTAGTGTCTGACCATTAAGTTGGATTTCCTCAGGGATTACGACGTTTTCGGGCATAACAGTTGTTGTACTACACATAAATCTTGCAGTTCCGTCACCATAATAGGTAAATACCACTCCTTGAATCTCTGTGTTCTGCCCAAAGACCGATAAGGAAATTAAAAAAGTCAACAAAAGTAAAGTAAGTTTTCTCATCTGGTTTTATATTTTATTATTGTCAGCTAGACACCCTATAGCCAGCAGATTAGTAATTCAAAATAAGGTAATATGAAAAGCGTGGGAGTCTCTACTCGCTGTCTATCCCATGTCCAGTAAACGCCTTTCCGAGACCTGCCCTACAAACGGCTTGGTGGTCTCTTCTCCATCAATGTTTTGATTAGCCGATTTTTCACAACCAGCGTAATCGTTTGCAAATATACAACTTTTATTCTTAATCGCAAAAGAAATCAAGGAAAAATCGGATTTCCTTTTGTTCTTTTCTTATTTGTCCGTACCTTTGTCCCCATGAAAAAGGATTCGGTAATAATACTCAGCGGCGGCATGGACTCGGTGACGTTGCTGTATCAGGAGAAGGAAAGAATAGCCGTAGCGCTGTCGTTTGACTACGGTAGTAACCATAATTGCAAGGAGCTGCCGTTTGCTCGCTGGCACTGTGAGCAGCTGGGAATAGAGCACGTAGTAATTTCGCTGGAGTTCATGGGGCGCTTGTTCAAAAGCTCGCTGCTGAGCGGCGACGATGCCATTCCCGAAGGGCACTACGAGGCAGAGAATATGAAGTCGACGGTGGTGCCGTTCCGCAACGGAATAATGCTGTCGATAGCCGCCGGGATGGCTGAGAGCCGCGACCTGAAGTACGTGATGATGGCTAACCACGGAGGCGACCACGCCATTTATCCCGACTGCCGCCCGGAGTTCGTAAAGGCAATGAGCGAGGCGACTCGTACGGGAACGTACCCGGGAATAGAACTGCTATGCCCTTTCACCAACATGACGAAGGGGGACATAGCGCGCCGAGGAAAGGAACTGGGAGTGGATTACTCAAAGACGTGGAGCTGCTACCGAGGAGGAGAGAAACACTGCGGAAAGTGTGGCACCTGCGTGGAACGGCGCGAGGCTCTTGCCGAAGCGGGCATAGAAGACAAAACATCCTACGACGTGTAATCGTAGGATGTTTTTTACTTTAGTCTCTTAATTCAGAATGATGCCTTCGTTCCTATGATAAACCACGTTCCGGGTTGCGGAACGTTGCCATAATCCACGTAATCACGTTTGTTGAATAGGTTGTTCACTTCACCATAAACCTCGAACCGAGGCTGCTGCCAGGAAAGGCGGGCATCGAAGAGAGAGTAGGGGCGATAGTCCTCTACGGCTCCCTCGACAGAGGTGTAGCTGCCAGTACGGTCCTGGAAACGATAGCAGAGCGACAAGTCCACATTCCTTATGGGCGAGAGCAGCAGGCGAGCTACCAGTTTATGGCGCAGGTATTCGAGCGAATACTGCGACTGGAGGTTCTCCTCGAGCTTCTTGTCCTGATTCATGTAGCAATAGGAGAGAGTGAGTCGGCGGAGCACCTGCTGACCCCGGATCAGACGTGGCAGGTCCAGAGTGGTGCCCGCCTCTACACCGATGGTGTTCACCTTGGTGTGGTTGACACTCTGCCACGTCTGTGTGTGGTCGTTTACGTCGAGACTCCAGTCAATCATGTTCTTGCAATGATTATAGAAAATGCTGGCAGAGGCGGTGATGGCGGGTGCGTTGAGCTTCAGTCCCGCCTCAATACTGCTCAGTTCCTCGGGTTTCAGATGCTTGTCTGCCTTGTGTCCGCCTACGCTGTAGTAGAGCTCGGTGAACGAAGGCATGCGCAGTGAGGTGTTGTAGGAGGCATAGAGCTTAAGATTGCGTGCCAGTTGGAGTGAGGCATCTATTCCAGGATACAACTTAATGGGCATCTCGCTCTGCGAATTCTTCACGGCGATGAAGCCCGCCGAGATGTTCAGCCTGTCGAGCAGGATGTTGTGCTCAAGATGCAGGCTGAGGTTGGTGCGGTTGAGCCCTTGGGTGTAGTCGCGGTCGGTGCCGTGGATGTGTTTCGGTGTCTGAAGCGGTTCGCCCAGATTGCCGCTAATGATGTCCTCGTTGCGGAACTCTGCACCAAGTGCCGTGCGTCCCAGTGCCCAGTCGAACCACGAGTTGAGGTTGAGACCGAAAACATCGGTGCGGTGATAGTTATACTTCACATTCTCCTCCGATCCACGGATGAGTTCAAAGCGGTCGTGCGAACGATTCCAATAGAGTGATGGCTGGAAGTGAAACCATGTGCCGCGTGTTTCGCCCTGAAGCGCGGTATAGAGTTTAGTGGTACGCTCGAACTGCTCGTCGAATTTGGCACTATAGAAAGTGTTGGAGCCATAGCCTTTGGTACTCAGACCTGCATGCCAGTTGAGGCGCAGATGCTCGTCGCTCCATCCGCCCTGATAGAACACCTTTCCGCCGGAGTAGTCGGCATTGAGATTGCCCGCCTTAGAGCGGTTGTAACCGTCAGAGCGAGTATAGGAGGCGCTTAAGCTAGAGCTCAGAGCGCTGGGGGAAAGACTTATGCGTCCGGCGGCGGAGAGATAGCCGAAGGAACCGCCTTCGAGTCGTAGGTTATAGGTCGTAGGTCTATCACTATTCTCGTCCCCCCGTACCTCCGTACTCCCGTACCCCCGAGAAGTGACAATATTGATAGCTCCCAAGAGCGACGAGGTACCGTAGGCGCGTCCTGCCGGACCCTCCAGAACTTCTATGCGAACGATGTCGCTGATGTCTACCGGGAAATCGAAGGCGTTGTGTCCCGTTTGCGGGTCGCCGATGTTGATGCCGTTAAGGAGCACCGTTATCTGCTCCTGTGTTCCTCCTCTGATACTTACGTCCGTCTGCGCTCCAATTGGTCCTCGTTGGCGGACATCTACTCCTGCGGCGTATTTCAGCAGGTCGTTAACACTTTGTACCGGCGCCGCCTGAATATCCTCGCGGGTCAGTACAGTTACCATTCTCACAGCCTGACCACTGGTCAGCGGGGCGCGCGTTGCCGTTACCTCCACCTCGGAAAGGGTGATGGTGCCGTCGTCGTCGGACTCCTGCTCATAACCTGCTGCTGGCTGCAACTCGTTGGCGAGCAAGTGGTTACCTGCATGGGTATAGGTAAGCATCGCTACGGAGAGCACTCCAACAACCACTTCTCTGCCAAGAACGGCAAAAAGGCTGTAGCCTTTCTGTGAGAAGCGCTTGAACCGGAAGACGTCGCGCTTAATGAAAATTGATTTGTACATAAAATAATTGTTGTTTAAAAAAGCGGCGCAAAGGTACGAATTTTATGTGTACATCACAAAAATAATCTTAAAAATCTTGGCAGTTAAACCGAAAAGTCGTAACTTTGCCACCGAAAAATAATACGTATTAGCGTGAAAATTAAGGAAGTAATTGCTGCCCTTGAACGATTCGCGCCTCTGCCCTTGCAGGAAGACTTCGATAATGCCGGCTTGCAATTGGGATTGACAGAAGCGGAAGTCTCAGGGGCTTTATTGTGTCTTGACGTCACCGAAGACATCGTCAGGGAGGCTAAAGAGAAAGGGTGCAACCTTATCGTCAGCCACCATCCGTTGCTGTTCCACGGACTGAAGCAAATAGTGGATGCCGATATGGTGCAGAGGTGTGTCAGAATGGCTATCACGTGGGACATCACAATAGTGTCGATGCACACCAACCTGGACAACGCCGTGGGCGGAGTGAACTGGAAGATAGCGGAGAAACTCGGGTTGAACTCATTGATGAAGGACGCCCGCCAGGGCGAGAAGTACGGCATGTATGTAGGAGAACTGCCGCAGCCGATGGACGCAAAGACGTTCATATCACACGTGAAGGAAAAGATGGAGGCAACAGTGGCAATGACCAACGGACTCCTGGACTGTCCCGTCAGCCGGGTGGCGATATGCGGCGGGGCAGGCTCGTTCATGCTGTCCGAGGCAATAGCAGCAGGAGCGGATGCCTTCATTACCGGCGAAATGCATTACCACGAGTACTTCGGTCACGACGGGGAAATACAGATTTGCGTCATAGGACACTACGAGAGCGAACACTTCACACGCGAGGTGCTTGAGGAGATAATCAACAGAGAGTGTCCGGGAGTACGATGCGTGATGGCAGAAAATCAGATAAATCCAATTAAAATATTGTAAATATGGCAAAGAAAAATCCAGTAGACATGTCTGTAGAAGACAGACTGAAAACATTGTACCAGTTGCAGACAACGCTGTCTGCCATTGACGAGAAGAAAGCTTTGAGAGGTGAACTGCCACTCGAAGTGGAAGACCTCGAGGACGAAATCGAGGGCCTTAACACACGTCTGGAGAAAATTACAGGCGAGATTAAGGACTTCCAAAACGCAGTAGTGCAGAAGAAGGGGGAAATAGCAACAGCACAGGCAAGTGTGGAGCGCTATAAAACCCAGCTCAACGACGTGAAGAACAATCGCGAGTACGACACCCTGAGCAAGGAGATTGAATTCCAGGAACTTGAGATTCAGCTCTGCGAGAAGAAAATCGGTGAGGCAGAGACACGCATCAAGGAGCGCACAGAGGACAAACAGAAGGTTGAAGAGGTTATCAAAGACCGTCAGCAGGCACTCGAGGAAAAGAAAAACGAACTCGACGAGATTATGGACGAGACACGTGCTGAGGAAGAGAAACTCAAGGGCAAGGCAAAAGACCTTGAGGGAAAGATAGAACAGCGCCTGCTAACATCGTTCAAGCGCATTCGTAAGAACGCACGCAACGGTCTGGGTATCGTCTACGTTCAGCGCGACGCCTGCGGAGGTTGCTTCAACAAGATTCCGCCACAACGCCAGCTCGACATCAAGATGCACAAGAAGATCATCGTTTGTGAGTACTGCGGACGTATCCTCATCGACCCCGAACTGGCTGGCGTAAAACTCGACAAGCCCACAGAGGAGAAGCCCAAGCGCAAGCGCGCCATCCGTAAGAAAACGGAAGAGGAATAAGAAGAAATTATTGTCTAACCTAATAATCAACTATTTATGAGTAATCAAAAACAAAATGGAAGTGTCATTGCCATCGTGACAATGATGTTCCTTTATGCGATGATCTCGTTTGTCACCAATCTGGCAGCGCCTATTGGCGTTATCTGGAAGGGTGCCTTTGAGGGTTCAAATGCAGTGGGTATGCTTGGAAACATGATGAACTTCCTGGCTTATCTCTTCATGGGTATTCCCGCAGGAAAGCTGCTGACAAAGATTGGTTACAAGAAAACCGCTCTGGCTGGTATTGGCACCGGCTTTGTGGGTGTGCTGATACAGTTCATCTCGGGTTCTGTCAGCGGTACTCCCGGATTTGTGGTTTACCTTCTGGGAGCCTTCATCGCCGGCTTCTCTGTCTGCATGCTAAACACTGTGGTTAACCCCATGCTCAACCTTCTCGGTGGAGGCGGTAACCGCGGTAATCAGTTGAACCTAATCGGCGGTACGCTGAACTCACTGGCAGGAACGCTGACGCCGCTCTTCGTAGGAGCACTTATCGGTGATGCTGCCAAGGCATCGTTCTCAGATGTCAACCCTGTGATGTACATCGCTATGGCTGTATTCGCTTTGGCATTCATCGTGCTGCTCTTCATCCCAATTCAGGATCCAGAGATGGGCAAGACTGGTGCAGATACCGTCTTTGAGCACAGTCCATGGGCGTTCCGTCATTTCGTGCTCGGAACAATCGCCATCTTCGTATACGTGGGTGTTGAGGTTGGTATTCCCGGAACACTTATTTTCTATCTCTCTGACACCACTGAGGCAGGTGGAGGACTGACGGTTAATGCCGCCGCAATAGCCGGTTCTGTGGCTGCCACCTATTGGCTGCTGATGCTTGTGGGACGTATGTGCTCAAGTTTCATTGCCGACAAGGTGTCGAGCAAGACCATGATGACCGTTACAACCGTTGTGGGTATGGTGCTTATCGCTTTGGCGATGGTTCTCGGTAAGAGTGCCCAGGTATCGATGCCGGTATTCACTGGTACTTCGTTCGATATGGTTACTGTTCCCGTTGCAGCCCTTCTGCTGGTGCTCTGCGGTCTGTGCACCTCTATCATGTGGGCAAGTATCTTCAACCTTGCAACAGAGGGCTTAGGCAAGTATACTGCTGCTGCTTCGGGTATCTTCATGATGATGGTTGTTGGTGGTGGCGTACTGCCGCTTATCCAGAACTTCATTGCTGACAATGCCGGCTACATGATTAGTTATATCGTACCTTTCGTTGCTGTGGCTTATATGTGCTTCTATGCACTTGTCGGTTCGAAGAATGTAAACACGGATATTCCGGTTTAAAAAGTTATCGTAATAACGTAATAACGTTATATCGTTATAACGACAAGATGAAATAAAAAGAAGCAAGAGGTCAGCCTCTTGCTTCTTTTATGTATAGCTCTATCGAATTGATGATGTTCTGCCAAAGAACGTAGCAGCCCGCACCGACAGAAGCAACGGGGTGAAGATACATGTATGATACCCAGATGGCGAGGGCGGTGTTCTTCTGGAACATGCCCTGACCGGCATTTATCTGTTCGCCATACATGCTGCCGATGCCCCTGCCTATGGCAAACTGGATGATGCACACCACAAGGGAGAGTAGGGCAATCATGGAGAGTAGACCTATCGAAGCACCGCTATGAACGATGTTCTTAACGGTGATGCCGGTGGTTATTGATAGCGATACTGCCCAAAAATAGAAACCGAGGTTGGGCTGCGAGATGATGAAGGCGTGCAGGCGGTGCAGGTAATGGCGGATGATATATGCCAGTACCAAGGGAAGTACCAGCACTATGCTCACCTTTTCGAGAATGGCAAGAAACGCCACCGTGAAGTTGACTCCCTCGGTGGGTTCAAGGATGGGGAAAACTGCCGGAATGAGAAGGGCTGCAACAAGCGATGATATCAGCGTGTAGGTTGTCATGGTACTGATGTTGCCGCCAAGCTTGCCCGTTACCACAGCTGCTGCCGAGGCGCAGGGTGCTATGACGCACGTCAATATGCTCTCCATGAGGATTTTACGGCTTATATCATTGTCTGAAAGCCACAGAATACAACCTACGTTTATCGCTACCAGCAATACCTGAGTTCCCAATAGCCAGGCATGCCAGCGATGGGGGCGCATCTGATGGAAATCCACCTTGCAGAAGGTGACAAGCAACGTGAAGAATACGCATACTGGGAAGAATACGTCGAAGAATGCTCCAAAGGCATCGCCCACCTCGCTGAGAGCGTCAATGTTATGGAACGTAAGATAACTCACCGTTCCCACAACTATCGAAACAGGCAGTGTCCATTCTTTTAAAAATCTTATAATTCTCATTGCTTATACCTTATTATATATATAACTCACCATAGTCAGGCACTTCCTTAAGGAACGTATAGGTTTTGTTCTCGTAATCCATGCGGCAGCAGATGTGATTGATGCCGTTAGAGAGCACCAAATAGTCAACATGCAACAGGTGGTTGTAGGCACTTATTTGATCGAAAGTACGCTGTGTTAGGGCTATTGTGGGTGCCTTGTACTCTATAATCATCCGCGGGTGCATCTCCTTATCATATAGAACGGAGTCGCAACGCATGTGCTTTTCACCCAGCCGCAGTTCGGTCTCGTTCACTAGCAGCCCCTTGGGGTAATGCTTGTGGTCGGTCAGATAGTGGATGAAGTGCTGACGCACCCATTCCTCGGGGGTAAGGGCAACATATTTGCGGCGCAAATCGTCGAAAATATAGGGTTTACCTTCGCGCTCACGGATTTTTATCTCATATTCTGGTAAGTTTATTGAAAACATTTTCGTACCTTTTGATAACTTACTCCATCTCGGCAAAAAAATAAATGAATTTATTTTGTTCTGCTCTCGATTATTCGTAACTTTGCGGCGCAAAAATACTAAAAAGAAGTGAAATAGCAAAGAAAATGGCTGAAAAGAAGTCCCTTACATCCTTTGACAGTGTGATGAACAACCTTAAGGCAAGGAAGTTCGAACCCGTATACCTACTTATGGGCGAGGAGTCGTACTATATCGACCAGATTACTGACTATATTGCCGAAAACGCACTGCACGAAGAGGAACGTGACTTCAACCAAACACTTTTGTATGGAGCCGATGCCTCGGCAGGACAGATTGTCGATATGGCTAAACGGTTCCCCATGATGGCAGAAAGACAGGTGGTTATCGTAAAAGAAGCCCAAAACATACGCAACTGGGAGAGAATAGAGAAATACTGCGAGAAACCGCAACCCACCACGATTCTGGTGTTCAGTTACAAGAATGGCAAAATTGACGGCAAGAAGAAGGTCGTAAAAAACATAGAAGAACACGGGGTGGTTTTCGAAAGCAAGAAAATGAGTGAACGGGAACTACCGTCGTTCATCACAGAGTATCTAAAGAAACACAACACCATAATAGATAATAAATCGGCACAGATTATTGCCGACTCAATAGGGGCTGACCTTAGTCGTATGACTTCAGAACTGGATAAAGTGGTGCTGTCACTGCCTGAGAACAACCGGAAGATCACTCCAGAGATAATAGAAGAGAGAATAGGGGTAAGTAAAGACTACAACGGATTCGAGTTCCGCGACGCCATCGCTTATAAAAATATTGAGAAGGTAAACAGGATTTTGAATTATTTTGACAAAAATCCCAAGTCTGGCGGGGTATATGTTCTACTTCCTATGATGTTCAACTACTTCCAGAATCTTATGCTGGCACACTATGCTCCGCAGAAGAGTAGGGAGGAAGACATAGCCAAATGGCTGGAACTGAAAAGTGCCTGGCAGGCGAGAGCATTCGTGACAGGAATGAGAAACTATTCTGCAATGAAAACAATGCAGATAATTTCAAAAATCAGAGAAGCTGATGCCAAAACCAAAGGTTTGGACAATCCCAACACAGAGGCAGGGGATGTTGTGCGCGATCTGGTGTTCTTCATCCTTCACTGATTTCATTCATTTGTTTTTCTAGGATTTGCTGTTTTTGGCAAATTTTGAGTTGGATTTTTTAGGGTGAAACGCTTTATGGCAGGGCGTTTGACCTAAATTTATACCCCTTCAAAACTCGCGTATTTCGCAACTTTTCGTCCAATCTCCGGGAAAATCTCAAAAATGGCGAAAATTCGGCGTTTTTTTCTTGGTAAATTTAGTCTTCACTTTTATTAACGTTTAGAACCGCAAAATCTACAAAACAAAAACCTTCGGAAATGTGAATAATTTAAAATACCAAATGAATGCCAAGTTTACCAAAGGAAAACTTTGTAACTTTTGATATTTAAATATCCGAATCTAAAACACATAGAGTTTGCTTGCGAGTAAATATTTATGCATGCGAATATCGACAAAATAACTTCCTAAAATTCAGATAGTTATTTTATAATTGCGAAGTAAAAGAAACAGAATAGAGTGGGTTTGGCTTTCTAAAACTGCATACCACCATCTCCAAATGTATATTTCCATTTAACTAATTGATTTAAAGCCAGAAATTTAATTTAATCGGTTGTACAAAACCTTATGGGTACTTTTTTAACGACTGTTTAGAAATGGATATCAAAACTTTAATTTTGCCTTTTATTTATTTTGATATTTAAAAATATAAATCAGTAAATCAAATGTTTAATTTTCTAAATTATTTCAACAAATGTTGCAAGTTTCATTTTTTTGCTTTACTTTTGTAAAATCATCAAAAAATCGGCATTTTTGCCCTATTTTGCTTTAGCTTAACAAAAATGAAAGATAGAATTCGTCAATTAATGGAGAGTCAACACATGACTCAGCAGACATTTGCAAATTTCATCGGAACGAGTGCTGCATCACTTAGTAGCATTTTTAACGATCGCACCAAGCCGACTGTCAATATCATTACTGCCATCAAGGATAAGATTCCCGACATAAGTCTCGACTGGTTGATGTATGGTGATGGACCTATGTACAAGACTCATCTATCGTCAGCGGATGGCAACGTTATATCTGACTCGTCATTACCTAAGGATAGAGTTCCAGGAAACAATTCCGGCGGTATCGATTTGTTCGACATGCCACCCGTGACCTCTCCGAAACCTCTAGGTCAGAAACCGGTTCCCCAGTCGTCAATGGATTTGAATTTTATTGACAAAACACCCAAAAAGATAACCGAAATTCGCGTTTTTTACGATGACTTGACCTACGAGTCATTTGTACCAAAGAAATGAAAGGGGTTGGATTTCGTGGAAATCCAGCCCTTTTTTCCTCGTTTTTTCTCTTTTTTCTTTATTATTTCGTACTTTTGCAGGGATATTTTAGCACAATTCTTATGAAAAAGTACTGTAAAGACCTTGTGGTTAAGTCTGTAGAGCACATTTCTGCCAAGAATGTACTCATTCGGTTAACCCAAGCTGACCCTCTGCCCGAAATCCTTCCAGGACAGTTTGTAGAGATACGTGTAGACCATTCTCCTGCAACCTTTCTTCGTCGACCCATCTCCATTCATTTCGTTGACCGAGAAGCCAACGAATTGTGGCTCATGGTTGCCGTTGTTGGTGAAGGAACCCGACAGTTGGCAACACTTCGGGAGGGTGATGCTCTAAATATTGTTTTTCCTTTGGGAAATGGCTTTACTGTTTCTTCAGGGCAGTCGGCAGATGCTACACCTCTCCGCTGCCTGCTCGTTGGTGGCGGTGTGGGCATTGCACCCCTTCTGGAACTTGGCAAGGTTCTAAGTGCCTCATGCCACGAGGTGACCTATGTCCTTGGTGGTCGCACAGCCGATGATCTTCAGGGAACTGATGTTTATAATAGGTACGGGCGTGTATATTACACTACTGAGGACGGCAGTCTTGGCGACAAGGGTTTTGTCACCCAGCATTCGCTTCTTGCCGAGGAGCATTTTGACCGTATCTATACTTGCGGTCCTAAGCCTATGATGGTGGCGGTGGCGCATTATGCACGTGAGGTAAATACCTGGTGCGAGGCATCGCTTGAAAACCTCATGGCATGCGGTCTGGGCGCCTGTCTCTGTTGTGTAGAGAAGACCCGCAAGGGTAATCTCTGTGTTTGTAAGGAAGGACCCGTGTTTAATATTGATAGACTATTATGGCTCAGTTAAGTGTAAATATAGGCAATCTGAGGCTCAAGAACCCTGTAATGACAGCCTCGGGAACATTCGGATATGGAGTGGAGTTTGCCGACTTCATGCCCCTCGACGGCATCGGAGGTATCATTGTCAAGGGTACCACGTTGAATCCCCGTGAGGGCAACGACTATCCGCGAATGGTTGAGACAGCGCAGGGTATGCTCAACTGTTTAGGTTTGCAGAACAAGGGGGTGTACTATTTCTGTGAGCATATCTATCCCGAGATTTGCGACATCAACACTAACATGATTGTGAACGTAAGCGGCAGTACCGTCGACGACTATGCCGAATGTGCCGCACGTATTGATGCCTTAGAAAAGATTCCCGCCATAGAACTGAATATCTCTTGTCCCAATGTCCGTCAGGGGGGAATGGCATTCGGAGTTACCTGCGAGGGTGCTGCGAGCGTTGTCAGGGCTGTAAAGAAACGTTACCATAAGACCCTCATAGTGAAACTCTCGCCCAATGTTACCGATATTGCCGAAATAGCGCGTGCTGTCGAGGCTGAGGGAGCCGATGCTGTGTCGCTGATAAACACGCTAATGGGAATGTCGATAGACATTGAGCGTCGCCGTTCTCGGCTTAGTATCGGAACCGGAGGTCTTAGCGGTCCTGCAGTGAAACCCGTTGCCGTCCGTATGGTGTGGCAGGTGAGCAAGGCCGTTGGTATTCCCGTCGTCGGACTTGGCGGCATTTCTACTGCTGAGGATGCCATAGAGTTCCTCATGGCTGGTGCTACGGCGATAGAGATAGGTACTGCTAATTTCCTCAACCCTGCCGTTACCATAGAGGTGCGCGACGGCATCGACCGTTGGCTCGACAGTCACGGGTGTAAGAGTGTGGAAGAGATAATTGGAATTATTTAGTCGTCGATATACCTTTATTTAAATCGGCATAATATGAAAAAAATTAGGGGCGGCCAAACAGCCGCCCCAAACCAACACAAAAACTAAACTAGACTTAATGACGTCAAACGGATTTTCACAAACCCCCTTGAGTCAGTTGCAAATTTACGATATATTTTTTATATCACAATATAATGCTTGAGATTTTTAACCTTTTTTTATAAGAGTCCTCTAAATCATTGAACTTTCCGCCTGTTTAAGGGCATCGAGAATGGTTATTGCCGCCATTGCCTCGACTATGGGCACTGCTCTTGGCAATACACACGGATCGTGTCTGCCGCGGGCTTTCAGGGTTGTAGGGTTGCCCTCAAGGTCTATTGTCGGCTGTTCCTGAAGAATTGTAGCCACAGGTTTGAATGCCACGCGGAAATAGATATCCTCACCGTTGCTTATACCGCCCTGTATACCACCAGAGTTATTCGATAGCAGTAGTGGTTCGCTGGCTGTGTCGGTTTGGTTTGTGGCTAATGGTTTAGAGCTCTTATGAGCAGGGTTGAAGAGGTCGTTCTGCTCAGATCCGCGTTGCGTAACAGCGTCGAATCCCATGCCGTATTCAAAACCCTTGGCAGCATTGATACTCAGCATAGCGGCGCCTAACTGTGCGTGCAACTTACCGAACTCAGGTTCACCGAGTCCTGCAGGGCAGCCTTTGATGACGCACATTATGCATCCGCCGATAGTGTCGCCAACAGCCTTCACCTCAGTTATGAGAGCCTCCATCTCTTGTGCTTTCTGTGCGTCAGGACTGCGAACGGCGTTTGTCTCAGTCTTTGTGAGGTCGTATTTGCGGTAGTCTTTGTCCAGTGCGATGTCGCCCACCTGTGATGTGTATGCCTGAATGGTGATTCCTTTCTGGCGCAGCACCAGTTTTGCCAGTGCTCCTGCCACTACGCGGCTTATAGTTATGCGTGCCGACGAGCGTCCTCCGCCTCGATGATCGCGGATGCCGTATTTCTGCTGATAGGTATAGTCGGCGTGTGAAGGACGGAATAGGCAGCGCATATTCTCGTAATCCTGCGAGTGCTGGTTGGTGTTGCGTACGATGAATCCTATCGGTGTTCCCGTAGACTTGCCTTCGAACACTCCGCTTAGCAGTTCCACGCGGTCACCCTCCTTGCGGTCGGTGGTTATATGGCTCTGTCCGGGACGGCGGCGATTCAGTTCGCCTTGGATGAAATCCATGTCAATCTCAACACCTGCCGGCATTCCGTCTACCACTCCGCCGATAGCCTCTCCGTGGCTTTCGCCGAAGGATGTCAGTCTGAATAATGTCCCAAACGTATTTCCCATAACCCCTTGTTTATAAAACTCTCAATTTCCTGTTTCCAATTCTCAATGGCAGTGTCCGCATCCGCATCCGTCGCCGTGCTCGTGGTGGTGATGGTCGCATCCGTCGCTGCAGTCGTCACATCCGCATCCACAGTGGTGCTCTCCGCTGATGAGGCTTGCCAGATGCTCAATTTCTCCGTTCGTTGCAGGACGGTTCTCCAATACCTGTCCCTTGAAAGTAATGGTTTTGCCTGCCAGCGGGTGGTTGAGGTCGAGTTTAACTCCGGTCTCGGTAATCTCCAGCACCTTACCGTCGAAGCGGTTGCCGTCTTCGTTCTGAAGAGGTAGTACGGCTCCCACCACAACGTTCTCGTGGTCGAAGTGTCCATTTACGGAGAAAATTTCCCTGTCGAGAGTTACTACGCGCTCCTCGAAGTAGTCGCCGTAGGCTTCATCCTTGGTCAGTGTGAATTCGAAGTTGTCGCCCTCGGCAAGGTTTTCCACAGCCTTTTCGAAAGCCTCGAGAGCCACTCCGAAGCCTGTTAGGAATATGAACGGACGCTCCTCACTTGTCTCTTCTACCAGTGTATTAACGCCGTTCTCGTTAGTATAAAGCTGGTATTTTACTGAAATGAATTTGTTGTTTCCCTGTTCCATTTGCTTTTATGTTATTATTTATGCCGCAAAGGTACGAAAAATATTTCATACTTCTCTTTTTTGGATAGAGAAAATATTCGTTAAGTGACGTTTTCGCCGTCATTACGGCTCACCAACACTGATGTTACGGATCACTGGCACTGATGTTACGGCTCACCGGCACTGATGTTACGGCTCAGTGCCACTCGCATTACGGTTATAGTTGTAACGTTTTTTGGGGCGGATTCTTTGATTTACGTCAAAAAAGCGGGCTGTTTTCGCACACAACAGGAAATTTTTGTTTGCCGTATTGAAAATTCGCCATACCTTTGCATCGTCAAAAGGAACAAAAAAGTACTTTTAGACACACAGAAAAATCATTTAAGGATAACAAAAGAAAAGGTAAAAAGATTATGAAAAGAATGTTTTTAATGGTTGTAGCAATGCTCAGCATGACTACAATGTTTGCAGAAGAAGAGAAAATGAACGGCGTAGAGAGCGCAAAGGTATATGATATGAGCGTCAACTACGTCAAGTTGGCACAGGCACTGCGACTGACATCCGACCAAATGGATGCCGTACAGGACGTTCACGAGGCATTCGTTGCCGACATGAAGAGTGCTGCCGCAGCAAGCGACGACTCTCGTAAAGCAATGATGAAGAACGCCATCAAGAAGGACCTGCGCAACATGCACTGGGTTCTTGATCACGATCAGTATCGCAGTTATGTGCGTCTGCTCAACCTGACTCTCGTCAATCGTGGACTCAACAAGTAATTATTAACAAAAAAGGATTTTCAAGCAAAGCGGGCTGTAGGTCACAAGATTTACAGCCCGCTTTTTGTCTACATATCGGTATTGCCACTGGACGTTTGCTATCGTGAAACCGCCCTCCTTGTTGCTTGTCGAGCGGAATGAAATCATAGAAGACTCTTTCACGCTGCCGCCGTCCTTCCAGCTGTCGTCCCAACCGCCCTCACTTTCACTGTCTCCGCAACCAGCCATTGTAAACATTGCCAATGCGGCTGCTGTAATAAAAAGAATCTTTCTCATTGTAACAATCATTTATTAAAGAAGGTTATAATATAGGATTTTAATTTGAGCACAAAGGTACGGTCGATGTTTCCGTTTTGCTTTATCAATTCGTATTTATTTTTTATCAAATCGTACATATTGTTCACCAGAATTACTTCTTTGTGTATTTATTTTTGTATCTTTGCACAAACTAATAGAGGAAAGAAATGATTATGGTGAGATTTCTACTTATAACAATGCTGCAAGCGAGTGTCCTAACCCTCGCCGCACAGCGTATGGATATAAGTAAAATGTCACCTACGATACGCACGATGGTGCGTGCTACCGAATGGCACAGCACACGACAGGCTGGCGTATCTCCACATAGGCATCCGGTGATAACCGCCTTTGTCCGTACCACCGCCGACGCAGGTTTCTTCGACCGTATGGGATGCCGCTCGCTACGTCAATGGGGCGATATCCATGCTGTGAGTATTCCGCAGGACAGGATTGCCGGGCTGTCGCTCCGCCCCGAAGTACTCAGGATAGAAGCCGGGCGCAGCTGTACTGCACTCGTAGACACCACAATGGCTCTGATAGGGGTGGATCGTGTTCACGAGGGAGAGACTCTGCCGCAGGCTTTTACAGGACGCGGTGTAGTGGTGGGTGTTCAGGACATAGGCTTCGACCTGACCCATCCCACGCTCTACGATCCTACGACAACCCAATACCGGGTGAAGTGCTTCTGGGACCAGTTGTCGCTCGACACTGTTGGCAGCAGCATGACAGTGGGAAGAGACTATCGGGAGGAAGCGGAAATCCTAGGACTGAAGCATTCACGCGATGGACTCACACAGACCCATGGTACCCATACCTCGGGAATAGCTGCTGGCGGAGGATTCAAGGGAAAGTACCGCGGCGTGGCTTATGAGAGCGATATCTGTCTTGTGAACAATCTCGTTACGGATAACATGGAACTTGTGGACAGTGTTGACCGCTACAGATATACCACAGCCACCGATGCACTTGGATTCCAGTACTGTTTCGACTATGCCGACCAGGTAGGAAAGCCTTGTGTAGTGTCGTTCAGCGAAGGCTCTCCGCAAGATCTTTATGGTGAGGACATGCTATACCACGAAGTGCTTGAAAGAATGACAGGACCGGGTCATATCTTCGTGGCAGCAGCGGGCAATCGTGGTGAGTCAGCCACATATTTCAGTAAGCCGTATGGTGAAGTGAGCGAGGGCACATTCCTTACGTCCTATCGCAATCATGTGCATGCACAATTCCGTGCTGTGGGCGATTTTGACTTCCGCCTGACGTTTTATCATCCTTCAGGCACCCGTCACAGAATAACCGTACCATCAGAGAGTATTTTCTACATGCCCGATTCGCTCTTGGAGGACTCCCTGATGGTCGGGGCGCAGAAATACCGCATCATTATGCCTGCATATCCGTCATGCTACAATCCTGATAGCGAGAATGCCTTCGAGGTGTATGTCGAAGGTCCCGGAGGAATAGGCAAGAATACAGCCATTTCGCTCGAAGTAGTGGGACAGGAGGCAGAAGCGGAGTTCTTCCTGCTGAGTGGAAACATGGGGGCAAACGCACTGAATCCGCAACTCACGGCAGGCGAACATCGCTATAGCATACATTCGCCAGGAGCTGCTGCGGCTGCTGTGTGCGTAGGTGCCGACACTTATAGGGTGGGGGCCTATAACTACCTAGGAAAGTGGAAAGAATACTACAAGGACGGTGGTGGGCAGATAGCGCCATATTCAAGCATCGGACCAACACTGACCGGCATAACCAAGCCCGATATTGTAGCACCAGGAACCAATATAGTGTCAGCCTACAATAGTTATTATATTGAGAATAACCCAGAAGCGAGCGATGTTTTGTGGGATGTAGAGCACTTCGATTATGAAGGCAGGACATATGCGTGGAACTGTAATACAGGCACGTCGATGTCGACACCCTTCGTGGCAGGCATCATCGCTTTGTGGCTCGAAGCCTGTCCCGAACTCACTCCGGCAGACATACGCAGGATTTTCAGCGAGACCAGCCGTCGGCGCGATACCGAAGTGCCTTCCAACCTCTGGGGATATGGCGAGATAGATGCCTATGCCGGACTGGTAGCAGTGCTACAGATAGCCGCTGACATCCCTGTTTCGCTGAGCCATCCATCAGCCATACGCCTTTTGTCGGTAAAAGGCAGCGTTGTGACACTCGAGGCATCAGAAAGGAAGTCTTCTCCTCTCGACATTAGCATCTATTCTGTTAAGGGTGAACTCGTGAGCAGAAAGGTCTATTATCCTGGTAATCAGCAGGTCGTAATCCCTGTCGAAGCTCCATCGGGCGTCTATGCCATACAGGTAAATTCGCCAGATAAAAAACTCACCGGTTCTTTCCTCGTTCGCACTACCAAGAATTAGGTATTTCGCTGAAACCCTATTTTTAGGTATTGCACAAACCCAGAAAACCAACTACCTTTGCACCCGTTCGGGCAGAGTTCCCGATGGTTCATAATGTTTTTTGTATAAAATACATAGGCTGTCCGCGAGGATAGCCTTTTGTAGTATAAATAACATGCTGATTTCTTGTTTTAATAAATCATTTTTATTATCTTTGCAGGCAGAAAGATAAAACATAAACACTATGATGAAAAATATCAAATTCTGGGTTCTTGCACTGACAGGAGCAGTACTACTGGCTTCGTGCGGAACCACGCGAACAGTGCCCGTAACAGGACGTAAGCAGAGTATAATGGTGGACAACAGCCAGATACTGACGCTTAGCTACCAGGAGTATTCCAACTACATGAAAACGGCAAAGAAGTCTGCTGATGCCACTAAGACAGCGCTTGTTACAAAGGTCGGACAGCGCCTGGCAAAGGCAGTGGAGACATATCTTACCAATAACGGATATGCCAGCGAATTGGCTGACTATAAATGGGAGTTCAATCTCACTCAGGACCAGCAGGCAAACGCCTTCTGTATGCCTGGAGGAAAAATCGTGGTATATGAGGGAATCTTCCCCTACACACAGACAGAGGCAGGGCTGGCAATCGTTCTCGGACACGAAATTGCACATGCTGTGGCTATGCACTCGGCAGAGCAGTATAGCAAACAGTTGAAACAGCAGTATGGGGCACAGATTCTCGGAGGTGTGCTTCAGGCGGCAGGAGCAGGTTCTGCAACCCAGGCAATTG
This sequence comes from Prevotella sp., assembly GCA_017449725.1. Classification (GTDB taxonomy): domain Bacteria; phylum Bacteroidota; class Bacteroidia; order Bacteroidales; family Bacteroidaceae; genus Prevotella. The sequence continues at coordinate 22,056 of JAFTFC010000194.1, forward strand.
CTAGCAACGTCTACGGACTGGGTGCTAAGGCTACATCATTGAAATACTCGCGCGACAACGAGAGTGAGGCAGACCACATGGGACTCATTTTTGCGGCTATGGCTGGTTACGACCCCAACGAGGCAGTTACCTTTTGGACGCGGATGTCGTCGGGCAGCAATAGCAATACCTCAACATTCTGGAGCACTCACCCCAGCGACCAGCAGCGCATTGCCGACATCAAGAGATTGTTGCCCGAGGCGCTGCGCTACTATCAGCCGCAGACTCAGACCAAGACAACACCTAAAACCCAGCAGACAATCCATATTTCGTCAAAGAAAAAGAAGTGACAGACGAGTATAAGACTATAACCAAAACTATCGGCGAGGGCTACTACACAGAGAAACGCAGTAAGTTCCTCGCCTTTGCTCACCATGTAGAGACTGTCGACGAGGTGAAGGAGATTGTTGCAGACTACAGAAAGAAATACTACGATGCCCGTCATGTGTGCTATGCCTATATGCTTGG
>JAFTFC010000023.1 GCA_017449725.1 Prevotella sp.
CGAAGGCGCCCGTCGAGGCCCAGAAGCTGCGGCAGTATCCGCTGTCGATGGCCTGCATGACGCTGTTGGGATTGAACATAGAAGGCTCTGGACCAATCTCGTAACCGTCGTACCACTTCACGAACTCGTCAAAATCCATGTCGTACTTTTCTGCCAGAGCGCGCACCTCGTCCTTTGTGAAACCAAAGTAAGTCGCCATCTTGCGCGGCGACACCATCGAATACTCCTGGAAGTTGTTCAGTGCCGACTCGGTCTTGTACTTCTTGATGGGCAGGATGCCGGTCATGTAGACACCGGCGAACACCCTCATACCCTGCTGACTCTTGAACATACGGCGCAGCCAGCCTACGTAGTCGTCCATGGCTTTCGTACCTGGAGCGAACTCGCGGCAGATGGCATCCCACTCGTCGATGATGAAGACGAACAACTCGCCCTTGGCGATGTGTACCCGTAGCAGGTAGTCCATCAGGCAGTAACCCTCTTCCACCGGCACGTCGGGGTAGGCCTCGCTCACGTCCTTAAGCAGTGTTGCATCTATCTTGTCGACGATGCCGTCGTCCTTGTATAGGGAGACGAAGTCCGTCATGTCGAGGTATATGGCGGCATATTTGTTAAGATGCTGCTCGAACGACGGGTCGGCAGCTATCGCCAGGTCGGCGAACAGCGCGCGCGAGTCGCACGAGTGGTCGTAGTAGGCGTAGAGCATCTTCGCCGCCATCGACTTGCCGAAGCGGCGGCAACGCGACACGCAACTGAACTGGCGCTCGGTGAGGAGCGTCTTGTTCACCACGGAGATAAGCATCGACTTATCCACGTACTCACTGTTTCGGGCTCTCTGGAACCCTGCATTACCTATGTTAATATATGTACCCATAACGCTGTTAGAACTGTTTCACGGTGCAAATATACACATATTTTTAGAATATTCGCACGAATATCCTAAAAATATTACTCGTCATCGTCGCCGCGCATCCACGCCGTGACACTCTGACCCGTGCGCTGCTTGAAGGCGAGGCTGAAGGTGCTGTAGCTGCGGTAGCCGCTGTCGCTGGCAAGCTGCTGGGCGACGACGGGCTGTCCCGCCTTGACGGTCTGCTGGTAGAGGTTGATGAAGTGGTTGATGCGCAGGTTGTTGATATAGGTGTTGTAGGTGATTCCCTGGCGCGAGAAATACTGGCTGAGGTAAGAGCGGTTGGTGCCGATTGCCTGTGCTAACTGCTGCAGGGAGAGGTCGTGCTGCAGGTAGAGTTGGGTCTCAACGCAGTGCTCTACCAACAGCTGCTCTATCTGGGCGAGGTCGGTGTTGGCGATGAGGGAAGAGGGTTGAGAGGTGAGGGTTGAAGTTTGAGGGACATCCTGCTCCGCAGCTTTCTTCTCTGCCAATAGCGGCAACGTCTCCACGCGCCACAGCAGCAGGGAGAAGAGCACGAGCTCGGTTAAGTGCATGAGATAGATTAAGAACGAGGAGTCTATGTCTGTCATGGCATAGAGGATAAACAGCAGCAGGCAGCCGAGTGTCACCGCCGCGATGAGCCACACACGCTTGTTCTCAAGGTCGGCATAGTTGTCTTTGAGCCACCGCCGGTAATGCCTTATGGCAAACACCATGTAGACGGTGAAGAGCACGTAGAGCACGAGGATGTATGTTATGGCTATCTGCCCCAGCAGAATACTGGGTTTTAACAAATATACCCCCCCCAGTGCCACAAATGGCGACATTGCCACATAGACGGGCCAGATGCGCCGACGGCGGTCCTGAAGCATGGAGAGCAGAGTGCCGGCGATGGTGGTAAGCATCGCTACGCAGTCGAACACGACTATCGCTACGTAGCCCGCCTTACGGACAACTTCGTCCATAGACTGAGCGTCGCGTAGGTTGGAGTAGAAGAGGAACCACCACACGTGACCCAGGGCAGACACGGTAAAGAACGCCGCCGCCCAGCGGCGCAGCCGCAACGGCGGAGTAACGTCGGGCGCGAAGGCATTGCCGCGGCGCAGCATCAGGTAGATGGCAGCCACGAGCGACACCGCTCCCGTTACGCCGTAGAGTATGAAAAACAGTATCTGCTGTGTAGTAGTCTGCGCGAGTATTTCCATCGTTTTGCTTCTTAATCGGGTGCAAATGTAAGCATTTTTTTGGAAAATCGGGTAAAAATTGCAGCATAAATTTTTTTTCTTTAAAATATTTTCGGGTTTTTCTTGGAGCGTATTGTTTTTCTTTCTATCTTTGCACTTAGATACCTAACGTGGTAGTCTGAGAGAGAAAAAGTGGATGAAGAATTAAGGTCTCTTGTAAAGCAACTGTTGGAGGAACAGAAGAAGACAAACGCCCAACTGGAGGAAACAAAAAAGGAACTGGAAAAGGCAAATAAGAAGATAGATCGTTTGGAACAGATTATTCAAAGTCACGACGATTATACCCGGGGCATACAATGCAGCGACGAAGAGAAGATAAAACATACGACACAGGTGTTCTTGCGCTGGTTGGACATGCATCATAAATCGAAATGGGAGCGTGGGGTGCTTCGGTGCGTCAGGAGTATTGAAGGAGGCTTCATTGTGATCCGTCATCGCTGCATGACCAAGTTCGTAAAACTATTGTACAGTTGCATGGCAAATTCTATGAGCAACCAGACAAAGGATATTAAAACCCAAATCGTTAACTACTGCAAGCAGAGCGACGGTAACGCCGTGAAAGACATCGGCGACATCCACACAATTCTGAGTCGCGCCAGTTAGATTACTTCGTTTTTTATATCGCGGTGACCGTGCGGTCACCGCGACTGGGATTTTAGGTTCCTCGAGATTTTATTTTTCGAAAAAAGTGTCAGCCGTCATGTTTCGTGTTCTTGAGGGATGACATAATAACCGCGTTCGCGCTCTTTTCTATAAGCCCTAAATCCCTGATGAGTAAGCAGTTTGCCAAGTCGCATGAGGTTGCCGTTGTCTATGCGTATTGACGAGTTTCTCTTTTTTATCGTCTTCAGAATGTCGAGAAGTGTCATCGGCTTGGCGGTTTCGCCTTCCTCCGGCTTGCGGAAGCACTGGTTGAACATGTCGCGCAGTATATCGCTGCGCTGGAACCGGGCATTCTGGCGTTGTATGCGTCGCTCCTGGGCGGGATGGAACCACGTCGGTTTGCCCTTACGAATCTCACACAACGCCTGTGCGTAGAGTTGCGGGTAGTTGATAAATCGCTGCAAATTAATACTTCCCGTGGTCTCGATGCAGAGGAAACGGCGCGAACCGGAGGGGTCTGTCAGCGGCTGTGGGTCGTTGGTGGTGGCTACGAACGACGCATAGCGCTTGTGCCTCTGCATGACGGCGCTGTAAGCCTTGCGCGACTTCACGTCAGCCTTCTGGAGCACGTGCTTCAGGAAAGCGCTCTGGCGGATAGAGATGCTGTCGTATTCATCGATGTTGATAAGGGCAAAGCGCGAGAGCGCCATTACGGCATCGTTCTTGTTGGCGAAGTCGATGCGATCGACATAATACTGTCGCAGTTCAGGCGGCAGAAGCAGGCGGCAGAAGGTGCTCTTGCCGTCGCCCTGGGCGCCGATGAGCAGGGGCGTCAGCGTGTTGCCGTGGTCGGCATCGCACTGCATCCACTGAGCCACCATACAGCGGAACCACAGGTGGAAGTCCTGCTTCCAATAGCCATTGGCTGTCGGTACCCTCTCTGCCAGCTTCTCTATTCGCTCACGGTGGTCCCAAGGCGGCAGGTTCTGAAGGTATTCGCGCAGCGGGTTATAGGTCTCCACACGCGATGATTCCAGGAACCGCCTTACGTCCTTGTCCCACACCTCGATGCCCGCCAGCAGAGCCTCCAGCGTTATCGAGTTCTGGTCGGCTTTTAGCAGCGGAGTCCACGTCATGTCCTCGTTTTTAAGGTTGATAAACTCTACCGCACCCGTCATTTCGTTGCGACGGAAGCGGTAATTATCCTTCAAAAATCCCATCAAAATCTCTATTTGTTGGATGGAATAGGGGAATTTTTCTTCATTTTGCTTCTTCATAATCGTAATTTGTTTAATTATTTTACTTCTTTTGCGTTTTTTTTTATCGATTCGAGTGTCCTTATTGCTCGGTCTGACCGTGGAATAACCTTGGTCTGAGCAAGGTTATGGGTCGGTCGAACCAAGGTTATGGGTCGGTTGGAGTAAAGTTATACCACGGTCGGCTCGATTTGTAAAGATTTCGAAATGACGGCTGACACTTTTTTCGCAAACCGGAATTTCGGGGAACCTAAAAACCGCTGAGCGTTGAACTACCCCCTTACAGCCAGCTCGAACTTCAGGCGGCGGATGCGCGCCTCCTGCTTGTAAGGTCGGGTGTGGAGCAGGTATTTGCAATGGCGGCACACCTTGCGGTACGTGCCCGTGGGGTAGCGCTCAAACTCGGCTGCGGGCAGCGTGCGCCCGCAGTTCCGGCAGGTGAACTGCGTAGCGCTGCGCTGCTCCTGGTCGCGCCGTCTCATAGGCGCCTCCTTCCGCGGTTTGGCACCTGGTAGTTGGGCAGTGCCATGTGGCGGTTGCGCCACATCTCGTCCTCGGGCAGGCACGACACGTGCAGCCATATCACCCGTCCCTTCTGGGCGAACTCGTAGAGCATCTGGTCAAACTGGCAGTGCCTGACGATGAACTCGTAGTAGCGGCGGCCCGTCTCCACGTCCTTGACGTGTATGTCCATGGCGCAGCCCGTGAGGTGCTGCGACTGTCCCACGCCGCGTACCGCCTCGTTGAGCTCCTCTGATCGGAAGCCCGAGTTGATGAGGATGGGTCCGAACCGGTCGCGCAGCGGCTGCGCCACCTGGCTGCAGAGGTTGCGGAGGTTCGCTATCTGCGCCTCCGAGGGAGTATTGTCGATGCCCAGCCGCTCGGCTGTGGCGCTGCGGACGAACTCGCCGAGAGTGAAGTTCTTGGAGAGCTTCATCCCGAGGTCTATTTCCTTCGTTTTCATATTGTTTTTTCCTTTCTTTTTTAATGTTAATACTTTGCGTCGTCCTGCAGGGTTGACGTTGCGAATTCTGTGCAAGCCGAGAGCAGAATCGAACTTGTTCGAATTTCGCCGAGGCGCCGCCAGAATCGCGGTGTAATAATCGAATTACACCGCAAAGTTATGGGGAAAAAACCATCGGGAGTGAATGTTCTTAAATGTTCGGACCGCCCGTCTCCAAACCGCCCTGTACACGGGCATTTAAACGAACAATCCCCGAACATTTCTGACGAATGTTCGGGGATTGTTTGGAGGGGAAAAGAATAATTTGTATCTTTGCAGTGACAAGAACGCGATAACGTCTCAAACTATGGAAAAAGAAGACGATAAGACCATACTTCGAAAACAGGCAAATTGGAAGGACTTGTACTTCTATCAGAAGAGTAATGTTCTTTACCAACTGACATTCGTCTTCACTAAACGATTCCTCGTTCGTGGTGACCGGACCATAGACCAAATGATACAGGCTGCCCGTTCTGGAAAGCAGAACATCGTGGAGGGTTCTGCCGATGGTGTCACTTCAACAGAGATGGAGCTGAAACTGCTAAACGTAGCAAGAAGCAGCATCAAAGAACTGAAGGAGGACTATGAAGATTATGTTGTATCTCGCCGGCTGCCACGCTGGCAACCTGGTCATAAGAGATATGACGGCATGCTAAAGTTTTGTCGGAAGCACAATAAAATAGAGGATTATCAGGACTTCTTTGATAAGTGGACAGACGAGGAAATGGCAAATATCGCCCTGACACTATGTCACATGGTGGATAAGATGATGACCACATATCAGCAGCAGTTAGAGAAAACCTTTATTCAAGAAGGAGGGATAAAAGAACGCATGACTGCCGCCCGCTTGGGCTATCGCACCAACCAGCGGGAAGAGATAGAACGGCTGAGGCATGAATTGGAAGCCGCCAATAAGAGGATTGCAGAATTAGAGGCAATGCTCGCAAGAAAGAACCAGCCAGACTAGATATTCTAGCCAGACTAGATAATCTAGAAAGTCTAGAAATCCCTTCCCAATACCTATACTCATCGCGCGCATGCGCGCATACAAATCTCTCGAAACGCCTGTGTTTATCGGGGTTTCGGGAATTTAGGTTCCCTGAAACGGACTTTTGCCCTTGACAAAAGTCCGTTTCTGTTGTAATTTCGCACCGTGATTCAGACGATGGCGCGCGAATCCGATGGTCACAACCGGTCAACCTGCAGGGCGACAAGCAAGTGTTAACAAACAAAAGTACAACAACAAATTTAAAAACATTAAGAATTATGAAGTATACAATTTATCAGAACAAGAGTTCAAGAGATAAGGTAGCTAATCTGTGGTTTGCACGTGCCGACATTGACAAGGAAGCAGTAACACCAGAGCAGATAGAAGAGTTGGTTCAGCGCAACTGCTCAATGAAGGCTTCGGACGTGAGCGCAGTGCTCAAGGAACTTAGCGAGGTGCTCGCCGACAAACTCAAGGAGGGCAAGCGCGTAGTGGTCAAGGGTATCGGCAGCTTCAAGCTGGGACTGACGTCGACCGGTGCCGAGAGCTTGGCGAAGTTCGATGTGAAGAAGAACATCACGGGTGCCCACGTAATCTTCATTGCCGACAAGACCTACAACGGTGCTACCGGTACCTACATCAACAACCTCACCAACGGTGTGAAGTTCACCGAGGCTAAGAAGTACGCTGTAGAGGAGGCTCAGGAAGATGAACAGGGTTAATTGGGGCAAGGTGCTCAAGGTCGTCATCACCATAGCCACAGCACTGCTGGGTATAGTGGGCGGAACTGCCGCAATGACGCAGTTGTAGATCGTTAGTTCTGGAATCGCTCGGGTCAGCCCGAGCGATTTTTTTTTCATATTTCATGCCAAAGGCGATATGAATTAAGCAGAAATTAATTATCTTTGCAGTCGGAATTATGGATAAGATAATGAGAAAGACCCTGTTATTATTGCTGCTGCTGGTCACAACGGGAGCGGCAGCACAGAACCCAGAGACCTTTACCGTGGCTACACTGAATGTCGACGGGTTGCCACAGAAATTATTAGTGATTAATCTTAATCCCGACGGTCCGGGCAGTGCCGGCAGTGCCCGCATAGGTAAGTACCTTGTGAAGAAAGGCTACGACCTGGTGATGATGCAGGAGGACTTCAACTACAACGAAGAGATGTCGGTACTACTGGAAGACGACTACCAGATGGATGAGTGGAGCGGAAACGTGGATGTAGCGGGACACAATATCGACTTCCTGCACCTGCAGAACCACCGCTTTGAGTGTGACGGACTGATGGGTGCCTGGAAGAACGGCATCACCGTGACGGCGAAGGAGCGTGTGGCATGGACCGACTTCTTCGGTAAGTTCAGCCACGCCCTCGACGAGATGGTTACCAAGGGCTTCCGCCGCTACGAGGTGACGCTGGCGTCGGGCACGCAGATCGTGGTATACAATATGCACATGGACGCAGAGATGGACCGTGACGCTATCATAGGCAACGCACTGAAGGACCGTCAGGCACGCGAAGGGGAGTGGAAACAGCTTCGCGACGACATCCTGGCGAAGCTGGACAACCGTCCTGTCATTGTTATGGGCGACCTGAACTCGTACTACTTCCGCGACCGTATGAAAGAACTGTTCGTCGACCCAATCAACGAATCTGGACGCGCTACCGTAGTAGACAGCTGGGTAGAACTGGAAAACAAAGGAGAATATCCGGAATACCAGGAGGACTGCCGCATACCCGAGGCAGAGGTTGGGGCAGCTAACAGCGAGGCTCTCGACAAAATAATATGCATCAACCCCGTAGAGGGAACACAGCTGCGCCCCATAACATACAACCAAGACAGGGACGGCTACATGCACGATGGAAAAGCAATGGGCGACCACTACCCAGTGGCTGTAACCTTCGAAGTTATGGGAACGGCGGATAATATCGATGAAATCGCCAAAAACAAATCGCAGACAGGTGAATGGTATGACCTGCAGGGACGTCGCGTAGATAAGCCTGCGAAGGGAATATACCTTGACCGTAACGGTAATAATACCAAGAAAATTATCATCAAATAAGACCAGAAGAATATGAAAAAGATATTTTCTCTCCTTACACTTGGTTTAGTAGCACTCACTGTGCAGGCTCAGGACAATATCTATGATATTAAGTTTGAGCGTGACACCACCATAGGTCTGAAAGTGAGCGGCATTCCCCTCGGCAGTCGTGACATCCACTTGATACACTACGAATATGGGTCGAAGGACGTCGAGGGACAGGACGTTACCATAAGCGGTTCGGTATGGGTGCCACAGAATGTCTACGACGGCAGCGCTCCGTGCGACGGAGTGATACTATACAACCACTTCACCCACACAAAAGCCACCGAACAGCCGTCTATATACGGTGAAGAGGTGTGCAACGGACTGTTGGCAAGTCCGCTGAAGCCCAACTATATCCTGGTCATCAGCGACTATATTGGTTTCGGTCCCTCGTTAGACCGTCCGCAGGCATACCTCTGCGGTGAGACGAATGCACGTAACTCGCTCGACGGACTGCTGGCAGCACGCCAGATAATGAACGACAAACAGATACCACAGGGCAAGTACCTCTTCAATTTGGGTTACTCACAGGGTGGTACCGAGACCATGTATGTTGCCAAGTTACGCGACAAGGAGTACAAGGATAAGGGTGTAACGTTCGACAAGACCTTCGCCGGCGGCGGACCGTTCGACTTCGAGAAGGCATACACCGAGATGGTGAAAGCTAAGCGCACCTCATTTGCTGCAGGTATAGTGCTGATGCTGGTGAGTCTTAATGAGAACTACAATCTGGGACTGGACTACAAAAAAATGTTCCTGGAGCCGTTGGCATCGAACATTGACGAGTGGATTACCTCTAAGAAATACGGCTCGTACGAAGTGTGCGATAAGATTGGCCGGGACAGCCTGAAGTACTTCGTACAACCCGAATACCTCGACATCGAAAGTGATGCTGCCAAGGTCCTGCGTGAGAAGCTGAAGGAAATATCACTGACCAAAGACTGGGAAATGGACCCCGAACAGCACTACTTCCTACAGCACAGCCGCCACGATACGTACGTCGGTATTCAGTCGGGACGCTGCATCATTGATTATATGAAGGGTTATGACTACATGCCCAGTCTCGTGCCCGGAAAGACAGGGCTGCAGACCAACATGATTACTTTCAAGGTTGACCATTTGATATCTGGAGCTATCTGGGGCGTGCAGACGGCAGCAGCACTACAGCTATGGCCAGTGCTCTACTACGAAGGTGAGCAGAACTGCTACTACAACGACGTGGTGAAAGACCTCAACCTGCTGAAGGCTATCAAACTGTTGGAGAGCCTGGGCATAGACATACGCAAACTCATGACGAGCGGTAATAGCGGAACAGCCAGCATTTTTGAAGTCTTAGCCAAAATTCAGGAAATGCTCGCCAAGGTAGACCTTACCATTACAGACTTCCTCGAGATGATCACGGACTCGGGTATCTCTGCCCAGGACATTGTGGATGCCTATAATTATCTTAACGAGAACCCTGACGCAGAAGCGGAGCAGGGCACGGATACTGTCTCGGTACCCGTCCAGGCAACAGCTGCACTACAGTTGATGCATCTCTATGAGCAGACGCTCGCCACATGGCTATTGACAGGCGGCATCGACGTGCACTACGACATGTGGGGATGGAACAATGCAGTAGAGAAATAGGATTTTTAAGTACATTTATTTTGTACTTTAGTCATTTAGTCGTACCTTTGCAGGCGAATGAAGATATTTACCAGTGCTCAGATGCATGAGCTAGACACCTACACTATAGAACACGAGCCGATACGTTCTATAGATTTGATGGAGCGGGCAGCCCGTACGCTGACGCGTGCCATCACTGAGCAATGGACGCCCCAGACGCCCGTTGTGGTCTTTGCAGGTCCTGGTAATAATGGCGGTGATGCCTTGGCTGTTGCCCGTATGCTCAGCGAGCAGAACTACCGCGTCTCCGTTTACCTCTTCAATATCAACGGTCGTCTCTCTGAGGACTGCACCATAAACCGGCAGCGCATCCTCGACAGCAAGAAGATAAAAGAGTTCTTCGAGATTACCGACGAGTTCAACCCGCCGAAGCTCGACGCCGACACGCTTATCGTCGACGGACTGTTCGGCTCGGGTGTCACCAAGCCCCTTGCCGGAGGCTTCGCCTCGCTCGTAAGGTACATCAACCAGAGTCCTGCCGAGATTGTAAGTATCGACGTTCCGTCGGGACTGATGACCGAGGACAATACGTATAACGTGCGTGCCAACGTCATCAAGGCTGACGTCACACTGACGCTCCACCAGAAGAAGATATCCTTCCTCTTCCCCGAGAACCAGCAGTTCCTCGGCAAACTTAAGATACTTGACATACGCCTCAGCCAGGAGGGTGTGCAAAAGATAGACACCAAGTACCACATACTTGAGGAGAACGATGTGCGCCCGCTGCTGAAGCCCCGCACCGACTTCGTCCACAAGGGCAACATGGGTAACGCCATGCTCATTGCCGGCAGCTACGGCATGGGCGGTGCCGCCATCCTCGCTGCCCGTGCCTGCATGAGGTCGGGCGTAGGCAAGCTGACGCTGCGCACCCCGCGCCGCCTGTGCGACGTGATGCAGACGAGCATCCCCGAGGCGGTGCTCCTGCCCGACCACGAAGAGCTGTATATCTCGAACGCCGTAGACTCAACCGACTTCGATGCCGTGGCAATCGGACCGGGTCTGGCACAGCAGGAGAGCACCGCCATAGCGATGATTACCCAGATTCGCCGCACCACCGCCCCGATTGTTCTCGACGCCGATGCCCTGAACATCCTTGCTAACCACCGTGCGTGGCTGCAACAGTTGCCCAAGGGCATTATCATGACTCCCCACCCAAAGGAGTTCGAGCGTCTCTCGGGCAGTGCCTGTGCCGACAGCTTCGAACGGTTGTCGAAGGCTCGCGACATGGCAGAGTCGCTTCAGGCATACATCATCCTCAAAGGACATCACTCGGCACTGTGTACTCCCGATGGAACCGTTATATTTAACTCTACCGGTAATGGCGGTATGGCTACGGCTGGTAGCGGTGATGTGCTCACGGGTATTATTCTCGGACTGTTAGCTCGTGGATACCGTCAGCAGGAGGCATGTACCATCGGAATGTACCTGCATGGACTGGCAGGCGACATTGCTGCTCGTGAGTTAGGGAAGGAGAGTATGATAGCGAGCGATATCATCGCTTGCATTCCAAAGGCTTTCAAACGTCTGAATGACTAACAAATCACTTAAGGATAGTATGAAAACAGTACAAATAAAGGACAAAACGTTTGCCGTTTCCATCTCTGAAGAAGAGATTCAGGAGAGGGTGAAGGCTGTGGCAGAACAGATAAACCGTGACATGGAGGGTAAGAACCCCCTGTTCCTCGGAGTGCTCAACGGAGCATTCATGTTCGCATCCGACCTGATGAAGAACATCACCATCCCCTGCGAGATATCTTTCGTGAAGCTGGCATCGTACCAGGGCGTCACTTCCACCGGAACTGTGAAGGAGGTGATGGGTATCAACGAGGACCTCTCGGGTCGCCACGTCATTATCGTCGAAGACATCGTGGACACGGGTCGCACAATGAAGCAGATGATAGAGTCGCTCGGAACACGCAAACCCGCCTCGGTGAGCATCTGCTCGCTCTTCGTGAAGCCCGAGAAACTGCTCGAGCCCATCGACATTGCGTACAAGTGCTTCTCTATTCCCAACGATTTCATCGTGGGCTACGGTCTCGACTACGACCAGCAGGGCAGAAACCTGAAGGAGATATATACACTCGTTTCAGAATGAAAGAATTCAAGTTGCCGCATCTGCCGAGTGACGTGAAGCCCGAGAAGAAGGACCTCATCACCGATTTGTGGTATAATAAAGGTAAAGAATTAAGGAAAAAGCAGGATATACAAGAAAAGCAAATCAAAATGAAGAATATCGTAATCTTTGGAGCTCCGGGTTCGGGAAAAGGAACGCAGAGCGACCTGATGATTGAGCACTACGGACTGGGACATATCTCAACGGGAGACGTGCTCCGCAACGAAATCAAAAAAGGTACAGAACTGGGAAAGACTGCCGCAGCAATTATCGATAAGGGCAACCTCATACCCGACGACCTCATGGTAAGCATCCTCGCCGGCGTCTACGACTCATACGGACGCGGACACAAGGGAGTAATCTTCGACGGATTCCCCCGCACCATCCCGCAGGCTGAGGCTCTGAAGAAAATGCTCGACGAGCGCGGCGACCGCGTGGCGGCAATGATAGAACTCGACGTGCCCGAGGACGAGCTGATGCAGCGACTCATACGCCGCGGCAAGGAAAGCGGACGCGCCGACGACAACGAGGAGACAATAAAGAAACGCCTGCAGGTGTACCACTCGCAGACGCAGCCGCTGATAGAATGGTACAAGAACGAGGGTCTGCACTACCACATCAACGGACACGGTGAACTGGAGAAAATCTTCGCAGACATCCAGGCAGTAATAGATAATATCTAGACGGTCTAGATAATCTAGCCCATCTAGTTGGTCTAGCCTATCTAGCCAATCTAGATAATCTAGAATTTCTAGAAAAAAAAGAAAAAAATGGAAAGCAACTTCGTAGACTACGTAAAGATTTACTGCCGGTCGGGCAAGGGCGGACGGGGGTCGATGCATCTCCGCCACGTGAAGTACAACCCCAACGGCGGTCCCGACGGCGGCGACGGCGGACGGGGCGGCAGCATCATTCTGCGAGGTAACCATAACTACTGGACGCTGCTGCACCTGAAGTATCAGCGCCATATCAAGGCGGAGCACGGCGGCAACGGCGGTAAGGACAAGTGCCACGGAACGGACGGCAAGGACGTTTATGTTGACGTGCCCTGCGGAACGGTGGTGTATAACGCCGAGACGGGAAAATATATCTGCGACGTCACCTACGACGGACAGGAAGTGGTGCTGCTCAAGGGCGGACGCGGCGGACTGGGCAACTACCAGTTCCGCAGTGCCACCAACCAGGCACCGCGCTTTGCGCAGCCTGGAGAGCCGATGCAGGAAATGACCGTCATCATGGAACTTAAGTTGCTGGCTGACGTGGGTCTGGTGGGATTCCCCAATGCTGGCAAGTCTACACTGCTGTCCTCGCTCTCGTCGGCACGACCCAAGATAGCCAACTACCCGTTCACTACGCTGGAACCATCGCTCGGCATTGTCGCCTATCGCGACAATAAGTCGTTCGTAATGGCAGACATCCCCGGAATTATCGAGGGAGCCAGTGAGGGCAAGGGACTGGGACTGCGCTTCCTCCGTCACATCGAGCGCAACTCACTGCTGCTCTTCATGGTTCCCGGCGACACGGAGGATATAAGAAAGGAGTACGAAGTGCTGCTCAACGAGCTGCGGCAGTTCAACCCTGACATGCTTACTAAGCATCGTGTGCTGGCTGTCACCAAGTGCGACCTGCTCGACGATGAACTCATCGGTATGCTGCGCAGCGAACTGGAAACTTCGTGGGAAAACCACGAAGAGCAGGCGGTGCCGATAGTCTTCATATCGTCGGTGGCAAACAAGGGACTCGACGAACTGAAGGACGTGCTCTGGCGCGAACTTAACAGCGAGAGCAACAAGCTGCAGGCAATAACCGGCGAGGACGTCATCGTCCACCGCGACAAGAAACTGGAAGACCTAGAAGTACTAGATGATCTAGAAGATCTAGAAGATCTAGAAAATCTAGACGATCTAGAAGAATTAGACGACCTTGAATACATCGACATCGAAGATGTCGAAGAAGAATAAGAGAAGGCTCCCTGCGGGAAGCCTTCTCTTATTATGGAGGTTTATTGCTTATTTCTTGTGGCGGTTGGCGCGCTGCTGGCGGTATTTCGCCTTCTGCATGGCGGAGCCGCTGCCGTGGGCGCCGGTGATGTACTTCTTTTTCTTTGCCTTGGTCTTCACCTTGTCGTCGGTCTGCTTCTGACCGCCTTTGCCGAAGTTTATACCGTTCTCGAGTATGTTCTGAAAATCATCCATGTATTTCTCTGTTATACTATTGTTCCCCTCCCTTGGGGAGGGGATAGGGGTGGGCTATTAATGGTGGAACAGGCGGACGCCGGTGAATGCCATGGCGATGCCGTACTTGTCGCACGTCATGATGACATGGTCGTCGCGCACTGAGCCGCCAGCCTGCGCGATGTACTCCACACCGCTCTTGTGCGCCCGCTCGATGTTGTCGCCGAAGGGAAAGAAGTCGTCAGAGCCAAGGGCAACGCCCGAGTTCTTGGCAATCCACGCGGCTTTCTCCTCGCGCGTGAGCACTTCGGGCTTCTCCTTGAAGAACTGCTGCCAGGTGCCGTCGCGAAGCACGTCGTCGTGCTCCTCACCGATATATACATCGATGGTGTTGTCGCGGTCGGCGCGGCGGATGCCGTCGACGAAGGGCAGTGCCATCACCTTCGGGTGCTGGCGCAGCCACCAGATGTCAGCCTTGGAACCGGCGAGGCGGGTGCAGTGGATGCGGCTCTGCTGACCGGCACCGATACCTATTGCCTGTCCGTCCTTGACGTAGCAGACCGAGTTCGACTGGGTGTACTTAAGGGTGATGAGTGCTATTATCAGGTCGCGGCGGGCATCCTCGGTAAATGTCTTGTTCGCCGTGGGGATATTCTCGAAGAGTGCGGGGTCGTCGAGACGAATCTCGTTGCGTCCCTGTTCGAAGGTAATGCCGAACACCTGCTTGCGTTCAACGGGAGCGGGCTGGTAGGCAGGGTCGATGCGGATAACGTTGTATGTTCCCTTGCGTTTCTCGCACAGAATCTGCAGTGCCTCCTCTGTATAGTCGGGAGCAATGACACCGTCGCTCACCTCACGCTTCAGGATAGTAGCAGTGGTGGCGTCGCACGTATCAGAAAGTGCCACGAAGTCACCGTAGGAGCTCATGCGGTCGGCACCGCGGGCGCGGGCATAGGCGCAGGCGATGGGGGAGTCGTCGAGTCCCAGTATGTCATCCACGAAGTAAATCTTCTTCAGGGTGTCGCTCAGTGGCAGTCCGACGGCAGCACCTGCCGGAGATACGTGCTTGAACGAAGCTGCCGAGGGCAGACCCGTGGCTGCCTTAAGTTCCTTTACCAACTGCCATGAGTTGAGTGCATCCAGGAAGTTGATGTATCCCGGGCGTCCGTTGAGCACTTCGATTGGTAACTCGCCTTCCTCCATGAATATCCGTGAAGGCTTCTGATTCGGATTGCATCCGTACTTTAACGCTAATTCTTTCATACCTTATAATAATTCATAATGCATAATTTATAATGCATAATTTTTAAATTTTAATTTCTTCCATTCTAATTCCTATGTCGCGAATACCAAGCAGCGATTTCTCCGTCATGTTATGCCGGATGACCGTTACAATGGAGTCGCCCTTATGTAAGGCGAATCGTTTGAACGGCAGGTTGTGCTCCACTAAGCTTATGCCGCTGTCGCTCATCCGTCCTTTGCCGCCGGTGAGGTCGAACACCACGGTGTCGATGCTCGTAGCGTCGGAAGGGTAGATTGTCTGTTCCACTATCACGCAGATGTCGGAGAAGGGGTAGGCACCCTTTTCGAGACGCAGCAGCAGTTCTTCATCCACCGTGGCATCGTATCTCATGGGTGATGTGGTGAGGATAGCCTCTTCGTTCTTCTCCCAGATGCCGTCGGCGGTGCTGGCAAACTGGTTGTAGATGGTGTTGTCGCACGCCGCGAGCAAAAGGTAAAAAAGCAAAAAGGTAAAAAGGTAAAAAGTCTTTTTCATCTTTTCCGTTTTTTAACTCATAAACTTGTCTACCCGTCAACACTCAACTTTTCGGTTTTGCTGCGTGTTTCTTCTTCTTTTTCTTCTTTGCCTTGTCGAAGCGCGTGATGCTCTCGCCTGCAAGGAGGTCTATCGGCTTATCTACGGGCTTCTGATTGTTGTCGTCGAGCAGCGAGACGGGTTTCTTTCCCTCGCGGTTCATCTCTATGATGTGCAGTGCCCGCTCTGCCGTGATAGTCTCTAAGTTCACCGCCATGCGCTTGTCGGTGGAGTAGCTCACAAGTCCTGCGAGGATGTCGCTCTTGAAGTGGTAGTAATCGCTGTCGATAGTCTGCAGCACGGCATCGCGCGGCGGCATCTTCTTTCCTGCCTCCATGTAACTGTCCACCTCGTAGTTGAGGCAGCACTTCAGTTTGGCGCACATGCCAGCGAGTTTCTGCGGGTTGAGCGAGAGGTCCTGATAGCGTGCCGCCCCGGTGCCCACACTGACGAAGTTCTTCATCCATGTTGCGCAGCACAGTTCTCTGCCGCATGGTCCCGTACCGCCGATGCGTCCTGCCTCCTGACGTGCACCAATCTGTTTCATCTCTATGCGCACATGGAATGTGGCTGCGAGGTCTTTGATCAGCTGTCGGAAGTCCACGCGCTCGTCGGCGATGTAGTAGAATATCGCCTTGTTGCCGTCGCCCTGGTATTCAACGTCACCTATCTTCATGTCGAGTCCCAGTCGCTTTGCTATCTGGCGGCTCTCAATCATAGTGTCGTGCTCACGCGACTTTGCCTCCTGGTATTTCTCCATGTCCTGCGGCTTGGCAATGCGGTAGATGCGGCGTATGTCGTCGGCACTCTTAAGGTTGGCTTTCTTTATCTGTAGTTTCACCAGTTTTCCAGTCAGTGTCACCACGCCGATGTCGTGACCCGGGTTCGCTTCTACTGCCACGATGTCGCCCTTCTTGAGGTCCAGGTTGTTCACGTTGTGGTAGTATCCCTTGCGGGTATTCTTGAACTGTACCTCTACGAGGTCGGTGCTCTCAGTGTTTCCGGGCACGTCGGCAAGCCAGTCGTAGGTGTTCAGCTGCTTATCCTGCCGTCCGCATCCGCAGCACGACAGCCCTCTTCCGGTTCCAACTATGTATTTCAGTTCCATATCTTATTTTTTTATCAGCAGTACGATTATCTGCAGTGCCATGTCGAAGAAGGTCATCTTGGCATTGGCGTTCTGGCGAATGTCTCGTCTGCATCGTTGTAGTAGTTCAGAAATTTCAATTACGTTAGCCTCGTTGATGAATCGTGCGAAGTTTCGTGCAAAGTTCTCTTCCTCCTGCGTCATGTAGTTCAGCTCGGGGCGGTGGAAGTTGTACATGAAGTTCTCGCGCACCAGTTCTTCGAAGTACAGCAGCATGTTGCGCTGCCGCTCGCGTCCCATCTGTGCCATGGTGTCGCTCCAGTGTTTCAGTTCCTTGACGTTCCGTTGGTAGGCGAGGCGCATCAGTTGGATGAACATCTCCAGATACTGTTTCTTGTCGTTGTCGGCATCCAGTTCGTCGAGAGCTCTGAGCCATGAGCCGTGTGATGCGCGTGCAAGGCGGTGAGCCGCTTCGGGGTCGATAGCGCGCTGGGTTATCAGTGCCTCTTCGATGTCGGCAGTATCTATGCGCTTCATATCTATGCGCTGTGTACGGCTGAGTATTGTCTCTAACAGTATCTCCGGCTGTTGGCAAACCATGAGGAACACTGTCTGGGTGGGAGGTTCCTCAATGAGTTTAAGCATCTTGTTGGCGCACTCCTCGTTCATGCGTTCCGGTAGCCAGATGATGCTGACCTTATATCCGCCCTGGCTCGACTTGAGCGCCAGTTTCCGCGTCAGTGCGTCGCTTTCGCCCACACCTATCTGCGCCTGTTGGTTGGCGGCATTCATGCGCTCCAGCCACATGTCCATGTTGAAGTACTGAGTGTCGCACACCAGTTGGTTCCACTCCTGGGCGAAATCGTCGCTCACCATCTTGTGCTCCGACGATGTTCCTGACGGGCGGATGACGGGGAACGTGAAGTGCAGGTCGGGGTGCTGCCATTTGTTGAGCATCGCCTTGGCGTTCTCCTTGTTCTGGCTGCTCTCAGTAATCAGGTATGAGGCGAACTCCATGGCGAGAGCCATCTTGCCACAGCCCTCAGGACCGCAGAGAAGGATGGCGTGGGGCAGTCGTCCCTCGCTCACCATCTGCATCATCCTATCCCATGTCGTCCGTTGTCCTATCATACTAATTCATAATTCTTAATGCATAATGCATAATTCTTACCTTTTGCTTTATATCTTCCTAGTTATGTCCATCACAGAGTCTACCGCCGCCATGGTGTAGAAGTGAATGTTGTTAACGCCCCGTGCATAGAGGTCGCGGCACTGATGAATGCCCCATTCGATACCCAGTTGTCGTGCATCGTCGTCGCGTTTGCACTTGAGTACCTCCTTAGCCAGTTCTTCGGGAATGTCGCAGTGGAACGTCTTTGGTATTACCGTCAGTTGCGAAAGTTTTGCGAAGGGTTTGATGCCTGGAATGATGGGGATAGTGACACCCATCGCACGGGCTTTCTCCACGAACTCGAAGTACTTGCTATTGTCGTAGAAGAGTTGCGTCACTGCATACTGCGCACCGAGGTCCTGCTTCTGTTTCAGGTAAGTGATGTCGAGTTCCATGTTCGGTGCCTCTTCGTGCTTTTCGGGGTAGCATGCCACTCCGAAGGTGAAGGGAGTTCCCGGATGGCGTATCGGAGTGCCATCGACGAACTTGCCCTCGTTGAACTGCACCACCTGACGTATCAGTTCCGTGGTGTGGGCATACCCGCCGGGGGTTGGAGTGAACACCTTGTCGTCCTTAGCCTTGTCGCCGCGTAGCAGCAGCACGTGGCTGATACCCAGGAACTGCAGGTCGAGCAGCTCATACTCGATGTCCTCACGGCTGACACCGCTACAGATAACGTGCGGCACCACGGTGATGCCGAAGCGTCGCTGTATTGCTGCTGCCACGGCAATCGTTCCCGGTCGGCGGCGTATGCGCTGTCGGGAGAACTGTCCGTTGGGCAGTTCGTTATACACGTATTCAGAATGGTGCGTGGTGATATTTATGAAGAGCGGATTGCGCTCCATCAGTTTCTCTATAGATGCAAACAGCGCCTCGGTGCCGTTACCTTTTAGCGGGGGCAACACCTCAAAAGAGAAGTGTCTCTCCTCTGCACCGTTACCGTTTAATATCTCTACTACGTTCATAATTGGTGCAAAGGTAGTAATAAAAAATCAGAAATTAAAATTATAGATTAATTTTTTTTCGGGGGTGCGGGGGTACGAGGGTAC
>JAFTFC010000195.1 GCA_017449725.1 Prevotella sp.
GTGGAAGTAGCCAAGGGCATTGTGGTACGTGTAGACCGCAACTATGTCTTCGCCGACGCTTCCGCAATGCAGGGCGCGCAGACTAAATAAATACAAACCCATAAGGATGCCCTACGGAATAACTCGTTTCTTGAAGATGATTAGGAAGTTCTTGTTCAGTACTATGAACAAGCAACTTTTTATTTTCATCTTCTTCCTCATCTTGAGTGGTATTTTCTGGATGATAATGACACTCAATGAGACTTACGAACGGGAGATTCCTGTAGTGGTTCAGCTAACCGGGCTCCCTAAGAACGTGATAGTGCTGGGAGACAACCAGGATACACTTCGTATTACTATTAAGGACAAGGGACACTTCCTGTTGGCTTATCTCTATGGTGACGTGCTTCGTCCCATAAGTGTGGATTTCAAGTCGCACGACAAGGGAGGCAAGTGCGTCGTGTCGGCTTCTGAGGTGCAGAAACTGCTTCATCCCATGCTCTACACGTCGTCTAAGATTACAGGTTATAAACCATCGCAACTGGAGTTCTTCTACAACTACGGACAGAAGCGTATGGTGCCTGTACAACTGAACGGCGAGGTTCATCCCCAGCAGAGTTACTCCATCATGAAGATACTGTTCGAGCCCGACAAGGTGCAGGTATATGCCAACGACACCAAGCTTGACAGTCTGGAGCATGTGCTGACAACGCACATCGCACTGACCGACGTGAAGGACACTACGGTAATGGAGGTGGAACTGCAGAAGATGGCGGGAGTGAAATGCGTGCCATCGAAGGTGAAGATGAGCATCTTCCCGGATGTGCTCACTGAGGAGTCGATGGAAATTCCAGTTACAGCAATAAACGTACCCGAGGGTAAGGTGCTGCGCATATTCCCGGCTCGTGTCAAGGTGAACTTCACCATCGCTGCAAGCGAGTTCCGCAAGATACACCCCGTACAATTCACCGTGGTGGCAGACTACGGCAGTGTCATAGACAACCCCTCCGACAAGTGCCCTCTGGTGCTCCAGGATACACCTCCGGAAGTGAAGAATGCGCATCTGGAAATTACGGAGGTAAACTATCTCGTGGAAAGCCAATGACTAAGATAGCAATAACGGGGGGCATAGGTAGCGGCAAGAGTTACGTGTGTGAACGGCTCCGAAAACGGGGTGTCGATGTGTACGACTGTGATGCGGCAGCCAAGCGACTGATGCGCAACGACGAAGGATTGAAGGAACGGCTCCGCCAGCTTATAGGAAACGAAGTGTATGTTGACGGCAGGCTCAACAAAGCCGTGATGGCTGAATTCCTGCTTCAGAGCGACAGCAACAGGGAGGCGATAAATGCAATAGTTCATCCCGCAGTGCGCCGCGACTTCATCGCTTCGGGTTCCGAGTGGATGGAGTGCGCCATACTCTTTGAGAGCGGGTTCAACACTCTGGTAGACTATACCATTTGCGTCACTGCTCCTGAGCAAGTCCGCATAGTTCGCATAATGCATCGCGACAACCTCACCGAGGAAAAAGCCCGCCAATGGATTGCCCGGCAACTGCCGCAGGAAGAAGTCGCCCGACGATGCGACGCCATAATAATCAATGACGGAGTAACTGACCTCGAAGCGCAACTCGACAAAATAATGAAGGAGTCGTAATAACGTAATATCGTAATAACGTAATATCGAATAATAGAAAAATGAAAGAAGTAATACTGTCAATCTCCGGCAAACCCGGACTGTACAAACTGGTTTCAAGAGGCAACCGCAACCTCATAGTAGAGTCACTCGATGCTCAGCATCGCCGCATGCCGGCATTCGGCACCGACCGCATAACATCGCTCAACGATGTGGCAATGTATACCGACGATGAGGACGAGCCGCTGACGAAAATACTTGCCGCTATGGGCAAGAAGGAAGAGAACAAGCGTGCAAGCATCGATGCCAAGAAGGCATCATCGAAGGAACTGCGCGAGTACTTCGCCGAAATCCTTCCCAGCTTCGACCGCGACCGCGTGCACGACAACGATATCAAGAAACTCATCTCTTGGTACAATATCCTCATTGACAACGGCATCACCGACTTCGAGGCAGAACCCGAGGCAGAATAAATGATAACCATACTGGGACCAACGGCAAGCGGCAAGACGACGCTGGCAGCACACCTTGCAGCAAGGGTGGGAGGGGAGATTATCTCCGCCGACTCCCGCCAGGTGTACCGCCGTATGGATATCGGAACGGGTAAGGACCTTGGCGACTATCAACTCGCTGTTGACGGTTCCCCCGTTGACATCCCCTTTCACCTCATCGACATCTGCGAGCCAGGTACCAAGTACAATCTATTCCAGTATCAGCAGGACTTCTACGATGCATATACCGATATCGTCAGCCGGGGAAAACTGCCGATTCTCTGCGGAGGCACGGGTCTTTACATCGAGGCGGTGCTCAAGGGCTACCATCTCTCGCCAGTGCCGCAGAATCCCGGACTGAGGGCAGAACTTGAGGGCAAGTCACTCGAGGAACTGACGGAAATACTGCAGGAACTGAAGCGGCGAAACGGTTCCGTGATGCATAACACAACGGACGTAGACACCGCGCAGCGGGCAATCCGCGCAATAGAGATTGAGACATATAATCTGGAGCATCCGACGCCGCTAAGAGAAATTCCGCCCATACCCTCCGTCATCTTCGGCATCAATATCGAACGTGAGGCACGTCGCGAGAAGATAACACACCGTCTGAAAGCGCGTCTCGAAGAGGGGATGATTGACGAGGTGAAGGCTCTCCTGAACGAGGGAATTCCGGCGGAGGACCTTATATACTACGGACTGGAGTATAAGTATGTTACGGAATATGTCGTGGGCAAGACAACCTACGACGAGATGTTCCGCCAGCTTGAGATAGCCATACACCAGTTTGCCAAGCGGCAGATGACGTGGTTCCGCGGTATGGAGCGCCGCGGCTTCAACATCAATTGGATCGATGCCGCACTGCCGACAGAGAAAAAGGTAGAGTTAATATTGAAACAGATAGAGAAGTAATCATAATTCTCAATTCTAAATTCTCAATTATAGTATTATGGAACGTTGGGGAATAATTTACTGTCCTAAGGGTGGAATCATCCGTCCGCAGAAGCGGTGGGAAAAGATAGAACGCGTGCTCAAGGAGCAGGACGTGGAGTACGACATGGTGCAGAGCGAGAACTCCAAGAGTGTGGAACGTCTGGTGAAGATGATGGTGAACAACGGGTACAAGACCATCATTGTCGTCGGTGGCGACTCGGCACTCAATGATGCCGTGAACTGCCTGATGCAGTGCGACAAGGCTACACGCGATAGTATTGCCCTTGGTGTTATTCCCAACGGAGTTATGAACGACTTCGCCGGCTTCTGGGGTTTCAAGGAAGGCGAGATAGAGCAGACCGTAGGGTGGTTGAAGAAACGTAGAATCCGGCGGGTGGACCTTGGATGCATCCGCTATGCCAACAGGGAAGGGGAGCGCTGTCACCGCTACTTCCTCAATTGTGTGAACATAGGACTTATTGCCGCCATTATGAATCTGCGCCGCCAGACGCGCCACCTCTTCGGTTCGCGCACCCTGTCGTTCTTCACTTCCTTCGTATTGATGATATTCCAGCGTATGGAGTACCGTATGGAGCTGCGGATAAACTCAGACACCATAAAGCGCAAGGTTATGACCGTCTGTGTGGGTAGTGCACGCGGCTACGGACAGACGCCCAACGCCGTTCCTTACAACGGTATGCTCGACGTCTCTGTTGTCTACCACCCCGAGGTGACGCAACTTCTCGAAGGTCTCTATCTTTTTGTGCGCGGCAAGTTCCTCAACCATCGCAGCGTGCATCCCTACCGCACCCGCGAGTTGGAGATTGTAGAGGCGAAGCACGCAATGGTCGGTGTCGACGGCAGACTGATGCACACCCCCGAGGGTTCCTACAAGATAACCATCGAGCAGGAAGTAATCAATTTCCTCATACCAGAGTAATAGTTGGAACTCTATTTCGTTATACCCCGTTAACACCGATGTTATTGGTCGGTGCGACGGTGATTATTCCCCGGTCCGAGTATGGTATAGGTTTGTCGGGAAATTCTCTAGA
>JAFTFC010000196.1 GCA_017449725.1 Prevotella sp.
AATAAAGTACCGTGCTCCCTACACTACCAACCCCGACTTCCGCAAGCATGTCAACATGGGAGAGATACCATACAACGACCTGCACCTGAGCCACATGGCACAGGAACTGCGCTACGGTTTCTATGGCGACATCGACTGGGCTATCCTTGAGGTGTGCGACATAGAGGATGCTGGTAACGAGTACCATGCCTACCTCACGGCAGCTGGAGGTATCGCACCAACAGCAGCACGTCTGGCAAAACATATAATTCTGGAATTAAACGCTTTCCACAACCCCAATGCCAAGTTCATCCATGACGTGTACGAGCCTCTGGACCCGCCTTACCGCAAGGCTATTCCTATAGAGCATGTTGGCGACCGCATCGGCGTGCCTTATGTAGTAATCCCTAAGGACAAACTGGTGGGTGTTGTTGAGTGTAATATCCCCGACGAGGCACGCGCCTTCAAGGACAACGACCCCGTAACGGACAAGATAGGTTTCCTGACGGCAGAGTTCCTCGTTGAAGAACTTCACAAGGGACGCATCCCCAAGGAGTTCCTGCCACTGCAGAGCGGTGTGGGCTCAACGGCAAATGCCATCCTCGGTGCGCTGGGTCAGGACAAGCATGTGCCCTACTTCAATATCTACACCGAAGTTATCCAGAACTCCGTTATCGACATGATGCTCAACGGACGTGTCAAGGACGCAAGTGCCTGCTCGTTGACAGTTTCAAACGAGTGCCTCATGCAGGTATATGACAACATGGACTACTTCAAAGACCACCTGACACTGCGCCAGAGTGAAATATCCAACTCTCCGGAGATTATCCGCCGACT
Source organism: Prevotella sp. (assembly GCA_017449725.1). Taxonomy (GTDB): domain Bacteria; phylum Bacteroidota; class Bacteroidia; order Bacteroidales; family Bacteroidaceae; genus Prevotella. Next base: position 817 of record JAFTFC010000196.1, read on the forward strand.
GGGTGTTATCGCCATAAACACCGCCATTGAGGTAGATATCTACGGCAATGCCAACTCCACACACATCAGCGGTGTGAAGATGATGAACGGTATCGGCGGTTCGGGCGACTTCGAGCGCAACGCCTACCTTTCAATCTTCACCTGCCCGTCGACAGCCAAGGGCGGACTCATCTCAAGTATCGTTCCCTTCGTGAGCCATCAGGATCACTCTGAGCACGACGTCAACATCATCGTTACAGAACAGGGTGTTGCCGACCTCCGCGGAAAGAGTCCTGCAGAGCGTGCCCGCCACATCATCGAGCAGTGCGTCCATCCCGACTACAAGCAGCTGCTTTGGGATTACCTTAAGATAGCCACAGGCGGACATACACGTCATAACCTGCCGGCTGCATTTGCTCTCCACGACACCTTGGCACGCAAGGGTGATATGCGTCTGACCGACTTTGCAGAATATGTGAAATAAGTCATAACTTGAAATACGCAAAGACAATACTTAAGGTCGTAGGGCTATTGGCAGTACTTCTCATAGTACTGCTGATAGCCCTTACCATTGTGATACACACTGGGTGGTTCCAGAAGAAGCTCAAGGGAGAAGCAAAGCGATATCTCACTGAAACTCTCCAGACTCGACTGGAAATCGACAGTGTGGGCTTTAGTCTACTCCATGGCGACATCTGTCTCTACGGACTGGATATAGACGATCGGCAGCAGCGGCAGATGCTTCAGATGGACGCCCTTGAGGTGCATGCCGACCTGCTGCCACTGCTTCACCACCGTGTAAACATCTCTTCAATAGAAATCAATGGACTGAAGGCAAATCTTCTAAAAGAACGACCCGACACTGCCGCCAACTATCAGTTCGTCCTGGATGCTTTTAAAGCCCGACCCACCTCCCCAAAGGAGGAACACAGGAAGGAGGAGCAGAAGAAAGACAAGAAAACTATTGCTCTCAACCTCGATCGGCTCAGTATCAGCGACCTCGACGTCAACTATAACGACAAACACTACCGACTGGAGAGTCTCGACCTGCGGGACATTGAATACAACGAAGCAGCCAACCTAAAAGACCTCAACCGACTGAACGCCCGACTGACCCTGCGGGGAGTGGAGACTGCATGGGTAAGCCAGACAAAGAAAGGTCCCGTGGACAACTTCCTCCGCATAGATGAGATAAAGGCAAAACTGCCCGAAGTGAATATCAAGGGACTTCATTTCAGCAATGACAACCGCCTGCCGCGAAAGAACAGCGGCAAGCCCAAGCGAGGATGGTTTGATGCGGGACACATGAACCTCGTAAGCGACCTCGACCTTACTCTCAGCCATATAGGTAAAGACTCCATCGTTGTTTCGCTTGACCGCTGCGTTGCCAAAGACACGCTGACCGGCATCGACGCACGCGACATTCATCTCAAGGCTAAGGTCGTGGGACGCGAACTGCATCTTAGCAATATCGCCGTGCAGCAGATTGCAACAACGATAAACATCGACACAGCATACATGCGACTGCCAGACAAGGCACATGGCGACTCCACATTATATTATAGTACATCCGTAATACGCGGACGCACCCAACTGCGCGACATTTCCCGTCCCTTTGCCCCGGTTCTCAGCGGGTTCACAATGCCACTGAACCTGCGCGCCCGAATGAATGGTGACGGTGACGGCATGCAATTCTCCGACGTATCTGTATTTACCGACGACAAGGCACTTACCGTTGCTGCCTCGGGGCATATCAAAGGACTTAAAGACAAGTACGAACTGAACGTCCATTTCGACGTCAAGCGAATGACGGCAAAGGGAGGAATAAAAGAGAAGGTTATCAGTCAGTTCCCCGTTAAGAAGTTTATGATGAAACAACTCCACCGACTTGGAACAATAGGCTATACGGGATCGTTCGACGTACTATGGAAGAAAGAGCAGTTCCAAGGCATCCTCTCAACCAGTGCTGGCAACATGAACTTCTTCTTCCAACTCGACGAACTGACGAAATACGTCTCAGGTAAGGCAAGCAGCAAGGCATTGAACATCGGGCAGGTGATGGATATGCCAGACATCGGTCCCGTGAGTGCAACAGCAAACTTCCGTATAGACATCTCCAAACCCAGAACAGCGAATATGCGTCGGGCAAAAGGCGGCAAACTGCCCATAGGGCATGTCGATGCCGTAGTGGAAAGAGCCAGCTATAAGTTCGTCAGCATGACCGGAATACACGTGAATATCGATAGTGACGGCGCCATTGCACAAGGCGACCTCAACGTTCCCGGAAAGTTTGCCGACATCTCCTGCGACTTCAGTTTCGCCAACACCGATGCCATGCAGAAGATGAAGATAAAGCCGAAAATGAAAATCCATGGCATAAAGAAACTCTCTGATGAGGAGAAAGCCTTGAGGCAGGCAGAGAAAGCCAAGAAGAAGGAGGAGAAAGCCGCTGCCAAGGCACAGCGAAAAGCCGAGAAGTCTGCTGCCAAAGCCGCCAAGAAAGCAGAAAAGGAAGCTGCCAAAGCAGCTTCCTCTCAATCAGCAAGTAGTTAAACACTAAAGAGGGTATTCCTCAAAAGCATAAAGAACAGTGGAGAGATAGCGCTCTCCGGTGTCGGGCAAGAGAACTACTATCTTCTTGCCGGCATTTTCAGGACGCTTGGCTATCTGTGCAGCGGCGTATGCGGCAGCACCCGAAGAGATACCTACAAGAAGACCCTCCTTGGCTGCGAGTTCACGACCCGTGCGGATAGCATCGTCGTTCTCAACATCAAACACTTCATCAATAACATTGGCATTGTATGTCTTAGGCACGAAACCGGCACCGATACCCTGAATCTTGTGCGGACCGCTCTGGCCGCCGTTGAGTACGGGTGAAGACTTCGGCTCTACGGCAATAATCTTCACGTCTGGATTCTGTTCCTTCAGGTACTTACCTACACCCGAGATTGTTCCGCCGGTACCTACACCGCCAACGAAGATGTCCACCTTTCCGTCGGTCTGGTTCCATATCTCCGGACCCGTGGTAGCATAGTGGCGCGACGGGTTGGCAGCATTCTCAAACTGTTGCAGGATGATGCTTCCGGGAATACTGTCACGCAGTTCCTCTGCGGCACGGATTGCTCCGGGCATTCCGTCCTTTCCTGGAGTGAGGCGCACTTCGGCACCGTATGCCTTAACGAGGTTACGGCGCTCCACGCTCATGGTGTCTGGCATGGTGAGGATAAGATGATAGCCCTTCACAGCACTTACCAATGCCAGTCCTACTCCAGTATTTCCGCTGGTAGGTTCGATGATTGTTGCTCCGGGCTTCAGTATGCCCTTCTGCTCAGCATCCTCGATCATGGCGAGTGCGATACGGTCCTTAACACTTCCTCCCGGGTTAAAGTACTCTACTTTGGCGATGATAGGGGTTTCGATTCCCTGTGCCTTTGAATATTTGGGGAGCTCAAGTAGTGGAGTGTTTCCTACGAGCTCGGTCAGTTGTTTTGCTATGTTTGCCATAATGATTGATGTTGTTTTGTTATACGTTATTTCTGGGTTAGGAATAAATTATTAAATCTGATCGAAAGCCTGCTGGAGGTCTTCAATGATGTCGTCGATATGCTCTGTTCCGATGCTCAGACGAATTGTCGACGGAGTGATGTGCTGCTGCTCCAGTTCCTCGGGAGTCATCTGCGAGTGGGTGGTGGTATAAGGATGTATCACCAGACTCTTCACATCGGCTACGTTAGCCAGCAGTGAGAATATCTGCAGCGAATCGATAAACTTCCATGCTTCTTTCTCGCCGCCCTTGATTTCGAAGGTGAAGATGCTACCGCCGCCATTGGGGAAGTACTTCTTGTAGAGGGCATTGTCGGGATGACTTGCCAGTGAGGGATGGTTAACCTTAGCCACCTTGGGGTTGTTGGCAAGGAAGTCCACCACCTTCAGAGCATTCTCCACATGACGCTCAACACGCAGGCTGAGGGTCTCCAGTCCCTGGAGCAGTATCCAGGCATTGAACGGAGAGATGGCAGCACCGGTATCGCGGAGTATCACCGCACGGATGCGGGTAACGAAAGCCGCTGCGCCAGCCACATCGGCAAAGACAGCACCGTGGTAGGATGGATCCGGCTTGGCAAGTGTCGGGAACTTGTCGGCATTAGCCTTCCAGTCGAACTTACCGCCGTCAACGATTACTCCACCAAGAGACGAACCATGACCGCCGAGGAACTTCGTTGCCGAGTGAACGACGACATCTGCTCCGTGCTCCAGCGGACGGATAAGGTAGGGAGTACCGAAGGTGTTGTCAACGATGAAGGGGATGTTGTGGCGGTGAGCCACCTCAGCCACAGCCTCAAGATTAGTGACGTCTGAGTTAGGATTACCGAATGTCTCGGCATATACGACTTTTGTGTTGGGTTTGATAGCAGCCTCTAAAGCCTCAAGGTCGTTCACATTAACGATGGTATTCGTGATTCCCTGGGTAGAGAGTGTGTGGGTAATAAGGTTAAAGGAACCACCATAAAGGTTGTCGGCTGCCACGATATGGTCACCAGCCTGGGCTATGTTCTGCAGCGCGTATGTTACGGCAGCGGCACCAGAAGCTACGGCAAGTCCTGCCACACCACCCTCGAGGGCGGCAACGCGGTCTTCGAACACTCCCTGGGTGGAATTTGTCAGACGACCATATATATTACCAGCATCGCGCAGACCGAAACGGTCGGCAGCATGCTGAGAGTTGCGGAAAACATAACTTGTGGTCTGATATATAGGCACGGCACGTGCATCGGTTGCGGGGTCTGCCTGCTCCTGACCAACATGGAGCTGTAATGTCTCAAAACGATAATTCTTCTTGCTCATATCCTTTTCCCTTTTTAATGTTTAACTTCAATTTAACTAATACTCACTATTCATTTATCAATAAAAACACTATAACTTTGTTTTGTGGATGCAAAGGTAATAACTTTTGGAAATATCTACCAAATAATTTGGCTGGTTTAGAAAATATTCCTACTTTTGCAACTTCAAAAGAATAATATTCTTCATATACTAATAAAACGACCCTGTCGTAGAAAATCATTCTAAATTATGGCTGAAATCTTAGACGAAATCGATGTGCAGATACTTAAAACGCTGCAGAAAAATGCTAAATTAACCACAAAAGAGCTCGCCGATGCCGTGCATCTCACACCTACTCCTGTCTTTGAACGACAGAAAAGACTCGAGCGTAAGGGGTATATTAAGAAGTACGTGGCAGTGCTCGATGCCGACAAGCTTAACCAGGGTATGATGGTTTTCTGTAATGTCAAGCTGAAGCAGATAAATCAGGAGATAGCCAAGGACTTTGCCTTCCGCATCCTCCGCATTCCCGAGGTTACCGAGTGCTACAACACTTCCGGTGCCTACGACTATCTGCTCAAGGTGAGGGCTGCCGACATGAAGCAGTATCAGGAGTTTGTCCTCAACAAATTAGGAAAGATAGACAACGTGGCATCTATAGAGAGCACCTTTGTAATGGATGAGATAAAACAGGACTACGCATTAAATTTGTAATCCTTTGTTTATTATTATGGTTTATTTTTTATACCTTTGCAGGCTGTTATGGTATTAAATTATATTTGGATAGGATTTTTCCTCGTAGCTTTCGTGATAGCATTCATCCGCGTCTTCTTCTTAGGCGACACTGAAGTGTTTACTGAAATCATCAACTCCACGTTCGACTCGTCGAAGACGGCTTTCGAGATTTCGCTGGGTCTTACCGGAGTATTGTCCTTGTGGCTCGGTATTATGAAGATTGGTGAGAAGGGAGGAGTGGTCAACGTGCTTGCCCGCCTGCTCTCACCGATATTCACCCGTCTGTTTCCCGACATCCCCAAGGGGCACCCCGTTACCGGCAGTATCTTCATGAATATTGCCGCCAACATGCTGGGACTCGACAATGCCGCCACGCCCCTCGGACTGAAGGCGATGGAGCAGTTGCAGGAGCTGAACACCAAGAAGGACACTGCCTCAAACCCCATGATAATGTTCCTGGTGCTCAACACCTCGGGACTGACGCTCATTCCCGTTAGTATCATGGTGTACCGTGCGCAGATGGGTGCAGCTCAGCCAAGCGACATCTTCGTGCCCATCCTCCTTGCTACATTCTTCTCCACCCTGGCGGGAATTATTGTCACAAGTATCTATCAGCGCATCAACCTCCTCAACCGCACCATCCTGCTTGGCTTGGGCGGAGCCTGTCTTGTTGTGGCAGGAATCATCTGGGCATTCACGCAGATGGACAAGGAAGAGATGAACGCCATAAGCACCATGGGTGCCAACTTCCTCCTGTTCTTCATCATCTGCGGTTTTATATACGCCGGAATGCGCAAGAAGGTGAATGTCTACGACGCTTTCATCGAGGGAGCGAAGGGTGGTTTCGAGACCGCCGTACGCATCATCCCCTACCTTATAGCCATCCTCGTGGGCATCGGAGTGTTCCGCGCCTCGGGAGCCATGGACATGCTCATCGACGGTGTCAGCTGGACGGTGCGGACTCTCGGCTTTGATACCGACTTCGTAGGAGCCCTTCCAACGGCACTCATGAAGCCCCTCTCCGGCAGTGGTGCCCGCGGACTGATGGTTGATGCCATGACTACATATGGTGCCGACTCGTTCGTAGGACGCCTGTCGTGTGTCTTCCAGGGCTCTACCGACACCACGTTCTACATCCTTGCCGTCTACTTCGGCAGTGTGGGCATCCGCTACACTCGCCATGCCGTTGCCTGCGGACTGCTTGCCGACCTCGCCGGCATCATTTCGGCAATTGCGATTTGCTATTTCTTCTTTGCATAATAACGTAATAACGACATAACGTAATAACGATAATCTGATATCATCAATGTCAAAACTGAAATCCCTCGCCAAGGACACTGCCATATATGGTCTGTCGAGCATTGTTGCCCGATTCATCAATTATCTGCTGGTACCTATCCAGACGGCACGCTTTGCCGCCTCGGGCGGTGAGTATGGTGTGATAACCAATGTCTATGCCTACGTCTCCATACTCATCATACTGCTCACCTTCGGTATGGAGACCACCTTCTTCCGGTTTATGAACCGCGAGGGAGAGCAGCCGGAACGCATCTACAGCACCACCCTCAGGATGCTCGCCTTCACTTCGCTGGCGTCAATCGCCGTTGTGATGGCACTGCTCCATCCCATTGCTGCCGCCATCGGTTATGCCGACCATCCCGAGTATGTCGCCGTAATGTACACCACGGTAGCCATCGATGCCTTCATGGCAATACCCTTCGCCTACCTGCGCTACCAGCACAAGCCGGTGAAGTTCGCCATGTTGAAGATATTCAACATCGTTCTGAACATAACCCTCAACATTCTCTACCTCATCGTGCTTCCCGCACTGAGGCTCAACCCCTTCGGCATCTACGACGAGCAGTTCACCCTTGACGTGGCGTTCGTATTCTATATCAACCTCGTCTGCACCCTCTGTTCGCTGCTTCTGCTGTGGAAAGAACTGCGCGGGTTCCGCTTCGGTTTCGACCGTGCTGCCTGCCGCCGTATGCTCGGCTACACGTGGCCGCTGCTCATCATGGGTGTGGCAGGACAGTTGAACCAGGCTGCCTCGCAGATACTCTTCCCCTACCTCTACGACGGTTCGGTGGAAGAGGCGCGCACCCAGCTTGGCATCTATGGCGCCTGCATCAAGATTGCCATGATAATGGTGATGATTACCCAGGCATTCCGCTTCGCCTACGAGCCGTTTGTCTTCGGCAGGTCCAAGGACCGCGACAACCGTGAGACCTACGCCCAGGCAATGAAGTACTACCTCATCTTCACTCTGCTGGCATTCCTCTGCGTCATGGGTTATATCGACATACTGAAGTTTATTATCGGCGAGAGCTACTGGGAAGGACTGCGCGTAGTGCCCATTGTTATGGCGGCAGAGATAATGTTCGGCGTTTTCTTCAACCTGTCCTTCTGGTACAAGCTTACCGACCGCACCATCTGGGGAGCCTACTTCTCGGGCATCGGTGCCGTGGTGCTCATCGCCGTCGACGTGCTCCTCATTCCTCGCTTCAGCTACATGGCGTGCGCATGGGCGGGCTTCTGTGCATACGCCGTCTCGATGCTTCTCTCCTACTTCATCGGGCAGCACTACTACAAAATTGACTATCCGCTGCGCGACATGGCGGTGTATACCCTTGCGGCAGTAGCCCTTTACGCCGTCATGACACAGACGCACGACCTGCCGCTTTGGGCAGAACTGGGCATCAACACCCTGCTCATCGTGGCGTTCACCGCCCTTATCTTGGTAAAAGACATTAAGAAATTAATAATTAAAAAATAACAATGAAAAAACTCTTATTACTTTTTACTATTCTCCTTAACCTTCTACCCGCACACGCCGACGAAGGTATGTGGACACTCTACAACCTGCCGCAGGCAGCCTACGAGCAGATGAAGGCAGAGGGATTCGAAATGCCCTACGAGGATCTGTACCTCAGTGACAACGCCATCAAGAACTGCGTAGTTAATTTCTCGGGCTACTGCTCAGGAGTCGTAGTGTCCAAGGACGGACTGGTGTTCACCAACCACCACTGCGGTTTCGAGGCTATCCGCAGCCACTCCACCGTGGATCACGACTACATGCTCAACGGTTTCTATGCCAAGAGCCAGGCAGACGAACTGCCCAACAAGGGGATGTTCGTAAGTTTCATGGTAGACCAACAGGACATCACCGACCAGATTATGGCTGCCGGCTTCGAGTATATGAGCAATGAGCGCCGCGAGATGCTGCTCGACTCAATAGAGAACAAGATGTACGAGGAGGTACGTGCCAAGGACTCCACGCTGACTCTCGAGATAAAGCCGTTCTACGAGGGCAACAAGTACTACGCCACCACCTACCGTAAGTTCAACGACCTGCGTCTGGTCTTCGCCATTCCTAAGTCAATGGGTAAGTTCGGTGGCGACACCGATAACTGGATGTGGCCGCGCCAGACCTGCGACTTCTCGGTATTCCGCATCTATGCTAACCCCAAGACCAACGGTCCTGCCGACTATTCCGAGGACAACGTGCCCTACCAGCCCGAATCGTGGGCTCCGGTGGCAATGGACGGCTACAAGGACGGCGACTTCTCCATGACCATCGGCTATCCGGGCTCCACCGAGCGCTACCTCTCGTCGTTCGGCATCCGTGAGATGCGCAACGCCGAGAACACCACCCGTGTGCAGGTGCGCGGACTGAAGCAGGAGATAATGAAGCGCCACATGGATGCCAGCGAGGCAGTGCGCATCAAGTATGACTCCAAGTACGCACAGTCAGCCAACTACTGGAAGAACTCCATGGGTATGAACAAGTGCATCGACTCCATCGGTATAATACAGCTGAAGCAAGCCCACGAGCAGCGCATACGCCACTATCAGGACTCCACCGGCTACCTGAAGGACAAGCTCGACCTGGATTTGCTGGAAAAACTCTATAGTAAGCGCTACCATAACATGGAAGCCTTCTACTACTATTACGAGACGTTCCGCAGAACCAGCGAGATTGTGACACGCGCCCTCAGGGCAAATGCCGGCAGCGTGGAGCTGCAGGGCGACCCTAAGAAGCCTCGCAAGCAGTATTTCGTGTTCAAAGACAATAGCGACGAGTGGGACGAGGCTCTCGACAAGGAGGTTCTCGCCGCACTGATGCAGAACTACAAGGAACGCGTTGACCAAGACTATCATCCCGACTTCTTCAAAACTGTGGAGAAGAACTTTGGCGGCGACTTCAAGTCATACGTTGACTATCTATACAAAGAGAGTATCCTTATGAAGAGCGGCAAGAAGATTTATCCAGCCAAGAAGGAGTACCTCAACGACCCCGCCGTACAGATGGGTCTCGACCTTATGAGCATCATCAGCGAACTGGGCAGCGACGTGTCTGCCGTCAGCGACAGCATTGACGAGCAAGAGCGTTATCTCTGCGCTGCCAAGATTCGTATGGAGCAGGACATGCCCCACTATTCTGACGCCAACTTCACTATGCGCCTCAGCTACGGGCAGGTGGGTGAGTACCTGCTCAACGGACAGCCCTCGGGCTATTATACCACGGCGGAGAGTATGGTTGAGAAGATGCGCATGGGCGACCGCATCGAAGACTACAAGGCAGAGCCTATCATGCACGAACTTCTCTCGAGCAACGACTTCGGAAAGTACCTTGACAAGGAAACCGGAAAGATGCAGCTGTGCTTCCTCACCAATAACGACATCACCGGCGGTAACAGCGGTTCGCCGATGTTCAACGGCAAGGGCGAGCTCATCGGACTGGCATTCGACGGCAACTGGGACAGCCTCTCAAGCGACATCTTCTTCGACAGCCGCCTGGCGCGCTGCATCGGAGTGGACATCCGCTACGTCCTCTTCATGATGGACCGCTGGGGACATGCCGACCGACTTATCGAGGAAATCTTCCGCAAATAAACTGCTAAAGACATGAAAGTCTCGATATTCTGCAGTGCCAACAGCAACATAGACCCCGACTTCTTCGCCGAGACGGAGAAGTTGGGGACTTGGCTGGCGCAGCATGGTCATGAGGTGGTTTTCGGAGGATGCAACCTCGGACTGATGGAGTGTGTGGCACGGGCGGCACATGATGCCGGCGGACGCACCATTGGCATCATTCCGCACATCATCGAAGAGAACGGCAAGCGCAGCCGGTATGTCGATGAGGCGGTATTCTGCGACAGCCTCAGCGAGAGGAAAGACCTGCTCTTGGAGCGTGGTGACGTCATCATAGCCCTGCCCGGAGGCATCGGCACCCTCGACGAAGTGTTCACCGTCGCTGCCGCCTACACCATAGGCTACCACCGCAAGCCGGTAATCCTCTACAACATGAAAGGTTTCTGGTCGTCGCTCATCGCAATGCTCGACGACCTTGCCTCCAAGGGAGTTATCCGCGGCAACTGGCGCGACTACATCCGCATCGCCAACTCACTGGACGAAATAACCCGACACCTCTCTTGAAGATGTCGGGTTATTTCTTTTTCCGCTTTCTCATATTTCAAATTAGGTTCCCCCGAGTTTTCGTTTTTAAAAAAACATTCCACATTCCAACCGAAAATTCTTTACAAATTTGGGGTGAGTATGGTATAATATCGGGCCGACCGACCCATAACTTTGGTTTGACCGACCCATAACCTTGCTCAGACCAAAGTTATTCCACGGTTGGACCAACCCATAAGCACGGTCGGAAAACGCCTCTTAAACGGCAAAAATGGCACAAATCGAGGGTTTTGTGCAATTTCAGATTTGAATTTTCTTTACAACAGCCTCCCAATAACTTGAATATTCAAGCACATTTCGGAAGGAAACACACTGATAATCAGCAAGTTACAACATAAAAGTATTTCCAACATTCCAGAACATTACGCCCCTCCTATACTCGAACACCCTGATTATCAGTCGCTTCGCCCGGTTTTAAGAGGTGGAATGTGGAATGTTTAAACGAAAATCTAAATTTGCGTAATCCTGAAAATGCTACAGATACAGTATCGCCTCGTTACCCATATTGAAGAGCAGATCGAGGATGCTGAGGTTGGGCAGGAAACCGTGGCGTTCACGGAACACCTGGTAGTATTCTTTGTTTTCGGGGGTACGGAGGTGCGGGGGTGCGGGAATGCGGGGGTGCGAGATATCCAACAGCTCGCACATCTTCTTTACGATACTGGCATTGAAGTCAATGAGAAGTTCGGGCAGCTCTTCGGTAAAGAAGGGACGCAGGTCGTCCTCATAGTACATGAAGAACGGACTGTCGCCGTAGGCTGTCTGCAGGGCGTGCCAGTGCTGTCGCTGCCAGTTGCCGTGTGACGAAATGCGGATTTGGTTGGGTTTGGGCTGTAGGTCTGAGACCTTAGGATGCGATACCGGGACGGTTAGTTTCTGAACGCCGTTGGGTCCGGCTATAAGGCAATGGTTACGGATTGTCTGCTTGATATATGGCTCGGCAGTATCAATGAAAACACCATCGGACCTATACAGCTGTTGATACCACTGTATAGGTCCGAAGTATGTTGTGTGAAGTCTTACGACACTTCCCATTATGCATTATTTTATGTTATCCACCCAGCGGAACAGTCGGTTCCAACGGATGCCGCCGAAGCCGCTGCGGTCGGGGTCTGACGACCACCAGATGAAGATAGGCTTTCCTACGACGTGGTCTTCGGGCACGAAGCCCCAGTAGCGCGAGTCGGCGGAGTTATGACGGTTGTCACCCATCATCCAGTAGTAGTCCATCTTGAAGGTATAGGATGTTGCCTCCTTGCCATTGATGAATATCTTACCGTCGCGAACCTCCAGTTCGTTACCTTCGTAGACATGAATCGGGCGCTCGTAGACAGCGATATTGTCGAGCGTCAGCTTAACCGAAGCGCCCTTCTTTGGTATCCACACTGGTCCGTAGTTGTCGCGCGTCCAGCCGGTGTTTCCGTTAAGCGGATAGATGTCGCCATGGGTAGCGTCGGTATTGATACGGATGCTCTCCACGATATCCTTACGTGCCTTCAGAGCCTTGGCTGCATTGGAGGTCAGTGGCATGTATCCGTTCTGGTTGAGCATCATAAGGTCTTCCATGGATATTCCCAGTTCCTGCATCAGTTCGTCGGGGATGTTTGCCTTGAGCTTCAGGTAGTAGGTATACTGCACGTTATCGGGCTCCTTGTTTGCTTTGCCGTCGAGGTACACAATGCGGTCACGTATCTGGAGTGTCTGTCCGGGGAGTCCCACGCAACGTTTGACGTAGTTCTCGCGACGGTCGGTAGGACGGGTCATTATCTCGCCGTAGGTAGGTGCGTTACTGAGAATATATTCGCGTCCCACATTATACTGGAAGCGGTAGAGGTCCCACCGCTGCTGCGCATTGAGCGAGTCAGGGTTGGGTTTATCCATCAGCAGCTGGTCGCCGAACGAGTAGCACATCTGGTAGTAGTCGGCTGCCTGGTACTGCGGATTGCTCACGAGAGTATCGCCAGCGGGGTAGTTGAACACCACGATGTCGTTGAGTTCCACCTTGCCGAGACCTTTAACACGGCGGTAGTCCCAGTGGGGCCACTCGATATACGACTTACACTCGAACACTGGCAGGGTGTGCTGGGTGAGCGGCATGGTGAGCGGTGTCTGAGGGATGCGCGGACCATAGCTTACCTTCGACACGAAGAGATAGTCGCCGGTGAGCAGGGATTTCTCCAACGAGCTCGACGGAATAACGTAGTTCTGGAAGAAGAACAGGTTGATGAAGTAAACCGCTACGAGGGCAAACACCAGTGCGTCGACCCACGACATAATGAACTTCACCGGACCTTCAGACTCTTTCCACCACTGCCAGCGAATCTTCTTGGTTATATACACATCGTAAATAAACGGTATTACCAGTAGTCCCCACCAGCTCTTCACCCAGAAGAGGAATGCCAGGTAGAGCACCAGCACTACGATAAACTTAAGCCACTGCTTCCTTGGATTTATTTCGTTTTTCTTTTTCATATCAGAAATTAAACATATCTTTAATTGTCAGTAAGCCGTTGTGAGTATGGGTGTACTCGGCTGCCAGCACTGCTCCCAGGGCAAATCCTTTGCGCGAGTGGGCATCGTGGGTGATAGTGATAATGTCTGCCTCAGAGTCGTAGCGAATGGTATGTATTCCCGGAACCTCGCCGCGACGGATATGGTCGATGCGGAGCAACGAGGGATCGGTGGTGTCCTCAGCCCACGCCTCCTTGCGGTCGATGTTCTCAACTATCTCTTCAGCCAGTGTTATTGCCGTGCCGCTGGGATGGTCGAGTTTATGTACATGATGGGTCTCCTCCATCTCCACGTCGTATTGCGGGAACTGATTCATTATCTTCGCCAGATAACGGTTTACGGCAGAGAAGATTGCCACACCGACAGAGAAGTTGGAAGCCCAGAAGAGGGTCTTGCCTTCCTCGCTGCACATACGGCGCACATCATCACCGTGGTCTTTCATCCATCCAGTGGAACCGCTAACCACCTTGACGCCCTTGGCAAACGCCTTCAAGTAGTTGCCATAGGCTGCCTGGGGTGCAGTAAACTCTATTGCCACATCTGCCGAAGCGAACGCCTCGCTGTCGAACTCCTCCTGATTATCGATATCGATAATACTTACTATCTCATGTCCACGGTCGCGGGCTATCTGTTCTATCATCTTACCCATCTTGCCGTAGCCTATCAGTGCTATCTTCATATTCATATTGTATTAAACGGCGACAAAGGTACGAAATAATTGAGTAATTGAGGATTGAGAATTGAGATTTTTTTCATATTTTGTTATTTTTACCCTATTACCTTTTTACTTTTTTACTTTTTTTCGTATCTTTGCCGACACTATGGAACAGCTGCTGCATTACGTATGGCGCCACAAGATGTTTCCACCGACCGACCTCTTTACAAGCGACGGCAAATCGGTGGAAGTAATCGATGTGGGTCTGCACAACCGTAATGCGGGTCCTGACTTCTTCAACGCCAAGGTGAAAATAGACGGCACATTGTGGGTAGGGAATGTGGAGATTCACGACAAGTCGCACGAATGGTACGTTCATGGACACGACCACGACTCGGCATACAACAACGTGGTGCTGCACGTAGTGGGCGAGATAGACCGCGACGTCATCACCTGCGACGGGAAGTTTCTGCCGCAGCTGCAGATAGATGTGCCGCAGGTTGTGCGCGACAACTACGAGGAACTGATGAAGACCGATGAATATCCGCCGTGCTATAGGCTTATCCCCAGTTTGTCGAAACTCACTATCCACTCGTGGATGGCGGCACTGCAGACAGAACGGCTGGAGCAGAAGACCGTGGCGATAGAGGCACGCGTGGCACGTGCCAACGGGTCGTGGGAAGCCGGATATTTCGTAACTCTGGCGCGCAACTACGGATTCGGAATCAACGGTGATGCCTTTGAAGCATGGGCGCATAGCATTCCGCTTTCGGCAGTAGACCACCACCGCGATGACCTCTTCCAGATAGAAGCGATATTCATGGGGCAGGCAGGACTCTTAGAGCTCGACCGAGTGCCGGAGCATTACCAAAAGGATGCCCTGAACGAAGGATACTTCGCCCGACTGAGAAACGAGTACCAATATCTGGCGCATAAGTTCTCGCTGAAACCTATGGACAGCACCATGTGGCGCTTCATGCGACTACGTCCGCAGAACTTCCCGCATATACGAATATCACAGCTCGCCAACCTGTACTACAGCCGGCGGGCAGGACTGCGCAACCTGCTGGAATGCAAGACCGTGGATGACCTGAGAGAAGTGCTCCGAACATCGGTAACACCTTATTGGGAGACCCACTACACATTCGGCTCCACCAGCTGCAAGACGGAGAAGAACCTCACCAAGGGGTCGCTGAACCTGCTGATGATTAACACCGCCATACCGATGCTCTTCGCCTACGGAAGACATAAGTCTGACGAGTCATTGTGCGACCGCGCTTTCGACCTGCTTGAGCAACTGTCGGCAGAGAACAACTACATCACCC
The DNA here is from genome assembly GCA_017449725.1 of Prevotella sp. GTDB lineage: Bacteria > Bacteroidota > Bacteroidia > Bacteroidales > Bacteroidaceae > Prevotella. The sequence continues at coordinate 16,324 of JAFTFC010000196.1, forward strand.
GACTGTGGCAACAGTGCGGACTGGAGGCGAGGAACGCAGGCGACAGTCAGGCTCTGATACAACTGAAAAAGGAGTACTGCGACAAGAAAGACTGTCTGCGCTGCCGTATAGGATATGAATATTTGAAAAGTAAAAAGTAATAATTAACAACTGATTTCGTGAACAATAAATACATCTTTGAGACACGGATGGAAGTGCGCGACTACGAGTGCGACATCGAAGGCATTGTGAACAATGCCAACTACCTGCACTATACGGAACATACGCGCCACCTGTTCCTGAAGGAGTGCGGACTGAGCTTCGCTGAAATGCACGAGAAGGGTGTGGATGCCGTTGTGGCACGCATGAACCTGCAATATAAGACGCCGCTTCGCTGCGACGACGAGTTCATATCACGGCTGTGGCTGGAAAAAGAAGGTATAAGGTATGTCTTCCACCACGATATCTTCAGGGCTTCCGACGAGAAACTCTGTTTCAAGGCAGCGGTAGAACTGGTGTGCCTCATAAACGGACGACTCGGCAACAGCGAAGACTATGACAAGGCGTTCAGCAAATGGATAGAGAAATGAATGACGTAGAGATACTTAGTACTATTACACTGACGCGCATCAACACGTTCCACCTGACGAGCCTGCTGGAGCTTTACCGTAAGTTGGGCAGTGCCACCGCCATATTGGAGCACCGTAACAACATAAGGGATGTTGTGCCCGATGCTTCGGACAGGCTGGTCGGCAGTCTGAAGAACATTGACGATGCATGGCAACGAGCAGAGGCGGAACTGAGATACGACCGCAGCCACGGCATTGAGCCGTTGGTGATGGGCGATCCACGTTACCCGCAACGGTTGAAGGAATGCGACGATGCTCCGCTATTGCTTTACTACAAAGGCTCTACAGACCTTAATGCTAAGCGCATTATTTGTATCGTTGGCACTCGCAAATGCACTGTCTACGGACAGGATATGATACGCAGGTTCGTTGCCGACCTCCGCAGGCTTTGTCCGGATGTGCTGATTGTCAGCGGACTGGCATACGGAGTGGATATCCATGCACACAGGAACGCCCTGCAGCAAGGTCTGGATACGGTGGGAGTGCTTGCCCACGGTCTGGACTACCTCTATCCGCAGAGTCACAGAGCTGACGCAGAGGCGATGGTACGGCAGGGCGGACTGCTGACGGAGTTCCCGGTAAACACTCCTGCAGACAAGAAGAATTTCGTGCGCCGCAACCGCATCGTGGCAGGAATGAGCGACGCATGCATCCTCGTGGAGAGTGCTGCCAAGGGCGGAGGACTTATAACGTGCGACATCGCCCGCAGCTACGACCGCGACGTGTTTGCCTTCCCAGGACGGGTGGGTGACGAAATGTCGGAGGGGTGTAACAACATCATTCGAGACAACGTTGCAGGACTCATCTCCTCAGCAACGGATTTCGTCAGCGCTATGGGCTGGCAGACAGACGAACAACTGCAACAGGCACGTCAGCAGGGTATAGAACGTGAAATGTTCCCGGACCTGACCGATGAGGAACGAACGGTGGTTGAGGAACTTCGAAAAGACAACGATCAGCAGATAAACATGCTCACCGTAAGGACCGACATAGCTATTGGCAGACTTACTGCCGTACTCTTCTCACTTGAGATGAAAGGAGTAGTAAAGACGCTGGCTGGCGGAGCTTATCATCTGATAAATTGAATATTGAAAATTGAGAATTGAGAATATAGACTTTGGAGAACGCCCGGTATTCCTCGCTCCGATGGAGGATGTTACCGACATAGGCTTCCGTATGCTGTGCAAACGCTTCGGAGCCTCGATGGTCTACACGGAGTTCGTGTCGGCAGAGGCTCTTGTGCGCTCGGTGAACAGTACTGTCAGGAAACTTACTATTGCCGATGAGGAGCGACCCGTCGGCATCCAGATTTACGGACGCGATGTGCCGCAGATGGTTGAGGCAGCACAGATAGTAGAACAGGAAGCTCACCCCGACGTTATCGACCTTAACTTCGGATGTCCCGTGAAGAAAGTGGCAGGCAAGGGGGCTGGAGCGGGAATGCTGCAGAACATACCATTGCTCCTGGACATCACCCGCGAGGTTGTTAAGGCAGTGAAGACTCCAGTCACGGTGAAGACACGACTGGGATGGAACCAGCAGCAGTTGGTGATAACCACCTTGGCGGAACAACTACAGGACTGCGGCATAAAGGCACTGACGATACATGGTCGGACACGCTCGCAAATGTATACAGGGGAGGCGGACTGGACACTCATCGGAGAGGTGAAGAACAACCCCCGCATCAACATCCCCATCATCGGCAACGGCGATATAACAACCCCCGAAGAAACAAAGGCGGCATTCGACCGCTACGGTGTGGATGCCGTAATGATTGGCAGAGCAACCTTCGGATGTCCCTGGATATTCAAGGACATTCGCGGATACCTGGATAATCCCGGCGATAGTGTAGAGTGTCGAGCGACTCTGTCGCTCGATGACAAGATAGACATCCTCGAGGAACAGCTGCGCATCAACATCGAACGCATAGATGAGTATCGCGGCATTCTACACACTCGCCGACATCTGGCTAACAGCCCTATTTTCAAGGGCATTCCAAACTTCCGCCAGACGCGTATCGCCATGCTCAGGGCAGAGAAAGCCGACGAACTTCTGGAGATACTGGAAAATTGCAGACAAACATTAAAACAAAATATACAATGAGTAAACTGATTATCAATTCCTACGACGAGTTTGCCGCTCACCTTGGCGAAGAGCTCGGACATTCTGACTGGCTACAGGTAGACCAGGAACGTATAAACCTTTTTGCTGATGCAACCCTTGATCACCAGTGGATTCACGTGGACGTGGAGCGTGCCCAGCGCGAAAGCCAGTACAAGAGCACCATAGCCCACGGCTACCTGACGCTGTCACTGCTGCCCTACATGTGGGACCAGATTATCGAGGTGCACAACATAAAGATGCTCGTAAACTACGGCATGGACAAGATGCGCTTCGGACAGCCTGTGATTACAGGAAGCCGTGTACGTCTGGTAACCAAACTGCACAACATCCAGAACCTGCGTGGTATCTGCAAGGCGGAAATAGACTTCAAGATTGAGATTGAAGGACAGCGCAAGCCGGCTCTTGAAGGCATCGCTTCGTTCCTGTATTACTTCGAATAGGTCCATGGGCATAGAGAAAGGCATATTGAAGCGTGCTCAACTACTGCTGGGAGACAGTAAAATGGCAAGCATCGATACCGCCCGCGTAATAATCTTCGGCGTGGGCGGCGTAGGCTCATGGTGCGCAGAAAGTCTTGTACGCACCGGCATCCGACACCTTACCATTGTTGACTCCGACCGCATCTGCATCACCAACATCAACAGACAGCTGATGGCAACGACCCAAACTGTTGGACAAGTAAAAGTGGAGGCGCTTAAGGAACGCCTGCTACTACTCAATCCCACAGCAGAAATAGATGCACGCCAACAGATATTCACCGAAGAGACTGCAGAGAGTTTCCATCTGGACGAGTACGACTACATCATTGATGCTATCGACTCGCTGAAAGATAAACTGCTCCTTATAGATATGGCATGTCGCTCAAAGGCACAGTTCTTCTCGTCTATGGGTGCTGCCCTGAAACTCGACCCTACAAAAGTCGAGGTGGCTGAGTTCTGGAAAGTTCGCGGCTGTCCGCTGGCACGTGCCCTCCGTCAACGGTTCAAGAAACTGAAACGCCGCCCTGCCCGCAAGTTCCTCTGCGTGTTTAGCGAAGAACTACTTCAGAACGAAGGTCACGATGCCACATGCGGCACAGAGAAATGCCTATGCCCTAAAGCAATGACCGGTCCTGGCGACAAAGCGCTGCTGAATCACGAGTGGTGCTCGTCGAAAGCACAAATCAATGGTTCTCTTGTCCACATCACTGCCATCTTCGGCTTTACCCTTGCGGGCTTGGTGATAGAAGACATCGTGAAAAAATGTTCTGATAAATCGTAGTAATCACAAATAAATTCGTACCTTTTAAGAAGGTACTTGCATTCGAAAGTAAAAAGAAAAACAAGTTTTCCTTTTGTACTTTACTCATTTAATCGTAACTTTGTCCCCATGCAAGACGATTTTGACATAAGACAGGAGTCGTTATCGACGAAAGAGAATGACTTTGAGAATGCACTGAGACCACTGCGGTTTAACGACTTCAGCGGACAGAAAAAAGTGGTGGAGAACCTCGAGGTATTTGTCGAAGCGGCAAAATACCGCGGTGAACCGCTCGACCACACACTGCTGCACGGACCTCCGGGACTGGGAAAGACGACTCTTTCGAATATTATTGCCAACGAACTGGGTGTGGGTTTCAAACTCACCAGCGGACCGGTGCTCGACAAACCGGGCGACCTGGCTGGAATACTCACATCGCTGGAGCCTAACGACGTGCTGTTCATAGACGAGATACACCGCCTGTCGCCCGTGGTGGAGGAATACCTCTACTCTGCCATGGAAGACTACCGTATAGACATCATGATAGACAAGGGACCGTCGGCACGCTCAATACAGATAGACCTCAACCCATTTACGCTTGTGGGAGCAACGACACGAAGCGGACTGCTCACAGCTCCTCTGCGTGCCCGTTTCGGTATCAATATGCACTTGGAATACTACGAGCCGGAGACACTGACAAAAATCATCCGACGTAGTGCTTCTATCCTACAGGTGCCTATCGACGACGATGCTGCCGTGGAGATAGCGCGCCGTTCGCGTGGTACGCCCCGCATTGCCAACGCCTTGCTGCGCCGAGTGCGCGACTTCGCACAGGTGAAGGGAACGGGCAGAATAGACACTAAGATAGCAAAGATAGCCCTCACGGCACTGAACATCGACCAGTACGGACTGGACGAGATAGACAACAAGATACTGCTCACCATCATCGATAAGTTCCGTGGCGGACCGGTGGGCATATCCACCATCGCCACTGCCATTGGCGAGGATGCTGGAACCGTGGAGGAAGTCTACGAACCGTTCCTCATCATGGAGGGATTCATCAAACGCACTCCTCGCGGACGTATGGTTACCGAACTGGCATACCAGCACTTCGGACGCAATCCCTACAAAGGGAACATCATGACACCGAATCTGTTTGATTGATTATTAAACATTGACCATTTATGAGGACAGGAATATTCGTAGGAAGCTTCGACCCATACACCATAGGTCACCACTCTATAGTGGAGCGCGCACTGCCGCTCTTCGACAAGATTGTTATCGGAGTCGGGGTGAATGAACGCAAGCAGTACATTCAGAGCGCCGAAGAACGGCTACAAGCCATACGGACCATCTACCGTGACGAACCACGGGTAGAGGTGAAGACTTACAGCGACCTGACGATTGACTTTGCTCATCGCGAGAATGCTGGTTATATAATAAAAGGCGTAAGGTCGGTGAAGGACTTCGAGTACGAACGCGAGCAGGCAGACATCAACCGCCGCATAGGAGGTATTGACACCGTTCTACTCTACGCAGAACCAAAGTACGAAAGCATAAGCAGTTCGCTGGTTCGTGAACTTATTCATTTCGGAAAAGACGTAAAGGAGTTCCTGCCATGATAACATACAACTGTGAGGGTGTGCGCATGCCCGCAATAAAAAGGCGCGAGACAACAGCATGGATACGCCGGGTGGCGGCTACATACGGAAAAAAGGTTGGTGATATAGGATATATGTTCGTTGACGACGAAAAGATCCTCGAAGTCAACAAGCAGTATCTGGGACATGACTATTACACCGACATCATCACCTTCGACTATTGCGAAGATGATACTCTTAACGGCGATCTCGTCATTTCACTAGATACCGTAAGGAGTAATGCGGAGAAGTTCCACAAGGAGTACGATGAGGAACTGCACCGCGTCATTATCCACGGCGTACTGCATCTCTGCGGCATCAACGACAAAGGTCCGGGAGAACGCGAAATAATGGAAGCGGCAGAGAACCGCGCGCTGGCATTACTCAAGGAGTAGCAACGCCTGCTTCACCACATCACTGGTCTCATTGAACACACGGAAATACTCGTTCATATCCCACAGGTCGCGAGCAACCAAGGCTTTCAACTGTGAACGCAGATAGGGTATCGTGCGCTGTTTCTCCTCTTCGTCCTTGGGTGTCACCTTTTGCTTTGCTCCTTCTTCTATAATCCCGTCTATCAGACTCTGCGGTACTTCATACTTGTCATAGTATGCTTCGAACGTAGGATACGTCTCTTTCAGTTTCTTCCGATTATTGTCAATATAGCGCAGTGTCGAGTTGATGATGATACTCTTCATCGCCAACTGGCGGTGGAAACGGGTGTAGCGCATGGTGTCAAGCGGCACGAACTCATCGGGCATTACGCCTCCGCCACCATACACCGTCCGGTGCTCTTTCAGGGTGAAGAACTTCAGCGAGTCCGCAAAGTGAATGCTGTCGCGGTTGGTCAGTTCTCCATGCTTCAGGCGGTTGTCGAAGTCCTGCTCGTACTCTTTGAGCTGTCCTTTAACATAAGGCTTCTGGATACACCTGCCGCTGGGGGTATAGTAATGGGCTACTGTAAGACGAATCATAGAACCGTCGGGCAGTTCGATAGGACGCTGCACGAGTCCCTTACCAAAGGTCCGCCGTCCCACAATCGTTCCGCGGTCGTGGTCCTGAATGGCTCCCGAAACAATCTCAGCTGCCGAAGCTGTAAACTCGTTTACCAATACAAAGACCCTGCCGTCGCGCATCAGTCCGCGGCCTTCAGCGGCGTAGTTTATTCGCCGTTGGGTACGTCCCTCGGTATATACAATAAGATCGTTACGTTCCAGGAACTCGTTGGCTATCTGTACGGCAGCCTGCAGGTAGCCTCCGCCATTGTCCTGAAGGTCGAGTATCAAATCGCGCATGCCTTGCAGCTGAAGATTCTCCAGTGCATCCATAAACTCACGGTAGGTGTTGGCACCGAAACTGCTTATGCGGATATATCCTATGGCAGGACGAATCATGTATGCGGCATCCACACTCTTTACTGGTATCTTGTCGCGTACTACGGTGAACATAAGCACGTCAGACACTCCGCGACGCACAACACCAAGGCGCACCTTGGTACCCTTCTTACCTCTAAGTCGTCGCATTATGTCCTCACGACTCATCTTCACTCCGGCAATGGTGGTATCGTTAACCGTCACTATGCGGTCACCGGCAAGAATTCCGACCTTTTCCGACGGACCCTTCAATACCGGCTGAACCACCAACAGGGTATCCTCGATTATATTGAACTGAACCCCTATACCTTCAAAGTTCCCTTGCAGGGGTTCGTTCATCGACTTCACTTCCTTGGGAGTAGCGTAGGTAGAGTGCGGATCGAGTTCCTTGAGCATTCCACGGATAGCATCCTCCACGAGTTTGTTCTCGTCCACTGAGTCTACATACAGGTTCGTCACTGCCATCTCGGCAATCTGCAGTTTTCGCAGTTGCGCACTGGTCGTGCCGGAAATCAGCAGCAGCATCAAAATGCTTAGGACTTGGAATATCTGTCTTTTCATTCTTAATCGTATTCTTCCTCGGGTCGGTCTTCTTCAATCACCAAGTTGTCGATAATGAAGTTCTGACGCTCCATGGTGTTATCACCCATATAGTACTCAAGGAGTTTTTGTATCTGGTCGTTCTTGTTCAGTATCACTTGTTCCATTCGGATGTCAGGACCAATGAACCCGGCGAACTCGTCGGGCGAAATCTCTCCAAGACCCTTGAATCGGGTTATCTCGGGGTCGGGACCAAGTTCCTTGATAGCCGTCAGACGCTCCTCCTCACTATAGCAGTAGCGGGTAACAGAATTCTTGCGGTTACGGACGCGGAAGAGGGGGGTCTGCAAAACGTATACATGCCCCTTCTTCACCAGTTCGGGATAGAACTTCAGAAAGAACGTTATGAGCAACAGGCGGATGTGCATACCGTCGACATCGGCATCGGTAGCAACAATGACTTTGTTGTAGCGCAGGTTCTCTATTCCGTCCTCTATGTCGAGTGCTGCCTGAAGCAGGTTGAACTCCTCATTCTTATATACTACTTCCTTGTTCAGTTTGAAGGTGTTCAGTGGTTTTCCTCGCAGCGAGAACACCGCTTGGGTATTCACGTCGCGACTCTTGGTGATACTTCCGCTTGCAGAGTCTCCCTCAGTGATGAAAATAGACGACTCTTCCTTGCGGTCGTTCTTGACATCGGAGAAGTGGATGCGGCAGTCGCGCAACTTACGGTTATGAAGATTTGCCTTCTTGGCTCTCTCGCGCGACAGTTTAGCGATGCCGGCAATAGCCTTGCGCTCTTTCTCACTGTCCTTAACCTTCCCCTCTATCACCTCGGCAATGTCGCCATGCATGTGCAGGTAGTTGTCCACCTGCTTCTTGATAAAGTCACCCACGTACTTGTTGATGCTCTCGCCGCCGGGGGCCATGTGGGTTGAACCAAGCTTAATCTTTGTCTGACTCTCGAATACGGGCTCTTCAACATTAAGGGCTATGGCTGCTACGATACCATTGCGAATATCCACCGCCTCATACTTGCCGAAGAACTCTTTTATCGTTCGTGCGATATGCTCCTTGAAAGCACTCTGGTGGGTACCGCCCTGAGTGGTATGCTGACCGTTGACAAATGAGTGGTATTCCTCTCCGTACTGGTTGGTATGGGTAAAGGCTATCTCTATATCCTCACCCTTCATGTGTACTATGGGGTACATACCGTCGGTGGTCATAGCGTCATTCAGCAAGTCCTCCAGTCCATTGCGCGAAATGATGCGCCTGCCGTTGTACATTATTATCAGTCCCGTGTTAAGATAGGTGTAGTTGCGGAGCATTGTCTCCACAAAGTCATCGTGGAACTGATAGTTCTTGAACATCGTGTTGTCAGGCTCGAAGAATATGTATGTTCCCGTCTCGTCGGAAGAGTCTTCAGTTGTATCTGATACCATTTCGCCACGCTGGAACACCACCTTCCTTACTTTGCCGTCACGGTACGAACGAGCCTCGAAGTTAGAACTGAGGGCATTGACCGCCTTCACTCCCACTCCATTAAGACCAACCGACTTCTTAAAAGCCTTGTTGTCGTACTTTCCTCCGGTGTTAAGCACACTGACAGCCTCAACGAGTTTTCCCTGGGGAATGCCTCGTCCGTAGTCGCGAACCGTAACACGAAGATTCTCGTCGACGTCCACCTCGATACGCTTGCCAGCATTCATCTTGAACTCGTCGATGGAGTTGTCGATAACCTCCTTCAAGAGGACATAGATACCATCCTCGGGCATCGAACCGTCACCCAGTCGTCCGATATACATACCGGGACGGGTACGTATATGCTCCATGTCGTTCAGCGTACGGATATTATCCTCGGTATACGCTACTTGCTGCTGTTCTATATATTCTTCTTGTAACATCTTAGTCTTCTATGTTGTTCACTTTCAAGATATTGCCACTGTCCAAGCATATGATCGTTTGTTTCCATCTGCTGCATCGCCTCTGCCCAGGTGAACCCATACTTCTGATACTGCCTTATCAGGTCGTTGAAGATAAGGGCATTGGCTCCCTTTGCCCTGTATTCGGGAAGCACACCGATAAGGAGCATGTCCACGGTGTCGGCATTGTGCTTGCGGATGGCTTTCAGCAGGTGGTACCACCCGAAGGGGAAGAGCCGTCCGTCGCGGGTCTTGCGCATGGCATCGCTCAGAGAGGGGAACGTAATGCCGAAGCCCACCATCTTATTGTTCTCGTTGGCATCCACGATGATGCTCACGAGGTTTAGGTCGGCAATTCGTATATACTGGTCTACCAGCTGGTCTACCTTGCGCTCATTGAGCGGCGAGAACCCGTAGAGGTTATTGTAGGTTATGTTGAGCAGGTTGAACACCTCGCGACCGTAGCCCTCCTTCATCAACTCCCGACGCGTAAGTTTATGCACCTTTAGGTTATAGCGCTTCTCCACCATTGCTGCAAGCTTGGCAAACTTCTCGGGCACCACCTCGGGCACACGCACATGACTCTGCACATAGTCGTTGTCCTTTACGAACCCGCCTATCTTCTCCATGTGCTCGGGATAATAGGGATAGTTATACGAGGCGTACATCGTACTGTATTCCTTGAACCCCTCTATCAGCATTCCCTCGCGGTCGGTATCTACAAATCCCATCGGACCTATCATCTCCTTCATACCGCGCTCCCTGCCCCACTTCTCAACGGTTTCGAGCAGGGCTTTAGACACTTCTACATCATCAACGAAGTCGAACCATCCGAAGCGCACTATCTTGTTCTCCCAGCGCTTATTGGCAGCATGATTGATAATGGCAGCCACACGTCCCACGGGCTTTCCGTCGCGGTAAGCCATGAAGTAGTCTGCCTCACAGACATCGAACGACGCATTCTTGTCCTGACTCAGCGTAAACACCTCGTCGCTGTACAGATATGGCACGTCGTAGGGGTCGTTCCTGTATAGGTCGTAGCGGAACTGTATGAATTTCTTAAGGTCTTTCTTTCCTGAAACTTTTCTTATCTCTATATTTTCCATGGTCAATGCTTATATTGTCTTCTTATAACAGCGACGGCTCTTGTGATGAATAGGATTGAGCGCAGCCCACTGCTTCTGTACATTTTCGTTGGTTTCCATTTCTACATTCGTCTCACCCCACTCAAAACCGTATTTCTGATACCACGGTATGAGTTCGGCAAACATCAGTGCGTTGGCTCCCTTGGCACGATACTCGGGCAGGATGCCAATCAGCATAAGGTCGACTATCTTGGTCTTATGGAACTTCAGCGCCCTGATTACGTGCCACCAGCCAAAGGGCAGCAGCCTGCCCTTATGGCACTTCTGCACGGCACGCGCCAGCGACGGCACCGTAATGCCTATTCCCACCAGCCGCTTATTGTCGTTCCAGTCCTCTATACCCACAACGAGGTTGTAGTCAACCATAGGTATCCACATATCCAAATACTGCATTATCTGCCGGTCGGTCATTTCGCTGTAGCCGTAGAGGTTCTTGAATGTCTCGTTAATCACCTTGAACATCTCTATGCCGTAGCCGCGCTCATAGACATCCTTGCGGTCGAACTTCTTGACGTGCAGGTTGTAGCGCTTCTGCACCATATCGGCAATCTTCGTGTACTTCTCTGGGGTCTCCTTGGGAATATACAGTTTATACTCCACGTAGTCGTTGTCTTTCTCAAAACCTCCGATCTTCTCTATGTGCTCCGGATAGTAGGGATAGTTATAGATGGTTGCCATAGTGCCAAGCTGGTCGAAACCCCACGTGAGCATTCCCTCCGGGTCCATGTCGGTAAATCCTAACGGTCCGCACATCTCCTTCATGCCATTCCTGCGACCATATTCCTCAACGGCAGCAAGCAGAGCCTTCGACACCTCCACGTCGTCAATAAAGTCTATCCATCCGAAACGAACTGTCTGACGGTTCCACTTCTCGTTGGCACGGCGGTTGATAATGGCTGCCACGCGCCCTACCACCTTACCTTCCTTGTAAGCCAGGTAGTACTCCGCCTGACAGAACTCAAAAGCAGCATTCTTCTCCTTACTGAACGTGTTGATATCGTCCATATAAAGATTCGGGGCATCATAGGGATTCCCCTTGTATAGTTCATGGTGGAAGTCGATGAAAGTCCTCAAGTCTTTCTTCGTCTCCACCTTCTTTATCTCAATAGTATTTCCTGTAGACATCTGTCTTCTTTCTTCTATATCCCTGCAAAGATACGAATTAGCAGGCAAAGAACAAAATTTTTTTAACTATTTAAGTTTTTCTGCACATTATAAGGATGTGCCTCCCACCGTCAAGGGTCGTTCCGAAGATGTAAGTGTCACCACCGTCCGACAACTTCAGGCGCTTACGCAACTCTTCTGCCGATATCGGGAAGTTCCTCACAGCAACATTCGCCCTCGTTACTGACAACTGGCGCATATCGCGCTTGTTCATTGTCATGGCAGCCTCAACACAGAACTTACGACCGGGAAAACAGTCGATCTCACGGTCTGATGTAAACAGATGACTGTTCCTTCCGAGGGGTGCCACACCGTATTTCTCACACAGCGCATCAAAACATCCAGACTTCATTATCGATGCGTTGGGCTCGTACAGGTGTTTTCCGGGGGTGCGGGGGTACGGGGGTACGGG
>JAFTFC010000197.1 GCA_017449725.1 Prevotella sp.
GGAAATTGTGTCCGACTCCTTAAAAGACTGATATCCAGGCGATTGCAGTTTTTAACAATTTGCGGGTTGCGGAACCTTCGTAATACTTTTTCTTTGTAACATGCTGATTATCAGTGTGTTTGCTTCCGAAAAGTGTTAGTATTTTCAAGTTATTTTTCGACCAATGTAAAGATATTTCAAACCCAAACATGCACAAAATCTTCGATTTGAGCCGTTTTCACCGATTTTCTGTCGAATTCTGACCTTGCTTATGGTTTGGTCCAACCGTGGAATAACCTTGGTCTGAGTAAGGTTATGGGTCGGTCGGACCAAGGTTATGGGTCGGTCGGACCGATATTATTCCAAACTCGCCCCAAATTTGTAAAGAAATTTCCCCGTAAGGTGGAATGTTTTTTTTAAAACCAAAACTTGGGGGAACCTGAAATGAGTAACTTTTGTCCCTTCTGGCTTCATTTTAATACAAGAATCCCAGCATCCAAAGGGGGAGCTTGGCGCCGTCGGGCATATCCCAGTCGTCGGCAAAGACGAAGGAGTCTTTTACGCCGGCTATCTGCGAGAAGCCCTTGCTGCGGCCACCTATCTCGAAAGTGTATTTTCCATCGACCTTGAAGTCGCCCTGCGTCTTGCCGTACTCAACGGCGTGGGACTCTGATAGGCTGCCTATGGCAAAGGTCTCGCGCAGGGTGCCAATGTCCACCTTCGTAGGTGCCAGCGCATAGATGATGTTGGGATTTTCCAGATAAACCTTGTCGGGCTTGGTGAGCTTACCTATCTTTTTCTTGTCGGAATAGAGCAGGTTCAGCATCTTCGCATCGCCCAGATACTTGAGGTATTCCACCACCGTGTCGCGACCTATCTCAAGAGCGGCAGCAATCTTGTTGGCATTCAGTTCGAAAGGCACCTCGCTGCAAATCAGGGCGATGAGTGCCTGCAGCTTCCTGACGTTGGCCACATCAACCTTGCAGATTCGGGGCAGTTCGGTCTCGATGATATAGTTCACTACCTGCTCTATCTTGGTGTAATATTCGCCCTCGCCTTCGAGCAGGAAGGGATAGTAGCCTTTCTCCAAATACTCCTTGAACAGGGCTACGGGCTTACATCTCGAGGTAACCTCCTGCCACAGGTCGTAAGGATGGACCAGTATGTCTTCCAACGTCCTGCGGGGGAACGACAGTCCGTGATAGAAACGTAGCGACTCACGGAACGACAGCCCCAGCATCGTATATTTAATGGCTCGACGAGAGAGGTCGGCGTCGCCTTCCTTCAGCTGAAGCAGCGAAGAGCCGCTGACAATCAGCTTGAGGTCTGGGAACAGTTCGTAGATTTCCTTGATTTCACGGCTCCAGTCCGAAGTGCCGGAATGGTACTTGTGAATCTCGTCGATGACCAGCAGCTCACCTCCACGCATCGCAAATTCTTCAGCCAAGCTTACCAGCGTTCGCATAGAGAAATCAACAGTATCTGCCGAACAGTACAGTGCGCGCCGGTCGCCCAGGGCATAATGCCGTTTCAAATATTGTCGGATAAGGGTAGATTTGCCCACACCCTTGGCACCCATTATGCTGATAAGCTGGTCGTTCCAGTGAATATCATCCATCTTTTCGCGTATAATCTCCGTCTGAGTATTGGCAAGTAGCCTATCGCTTTTTCTGAATAATGCGTCCATATAAACTCGTTTTATGCAGTATCACTATAAATGTCGGTGCAAAGATAGCAAAAGTGTGGTATTTGCGCAACAATTTTATCGAAAAAATGTTGCGTATACGCAACAATCATTCCTTGAAGCAACGAAAAACAACGGCTCCGAAACAATTAAGGTCCGGAGCCGTTGTTGTATAAGTAATCAGGGGACGGTTCTGTGATCATTCAGTCGAACTCTTCTTGCGGCTCTGACGTGGCACCTTATTCCTTATTGTTACTGAAAGCAAAAGTAATAACATTTTTATTCTGCTCCAAATCTCAAGTGTTAAAAGTGCTCACAGGAACCGTCCCCATGATTCCAGGAACCGTCCCCATGATTCTCAGGAACCGTCCCCATGATTCTTACAACGCAAATTTGTAGCCTAAAGTAAACTGGAATACGCTGTTGCGGGAGTCCGAACCGTTGACGATGTGGCAAAGTCCCCAGTTATATCGAGCCTCAACAACAAATCCGTTAGGCGACATGTATGACAATCCCATTGGTATGGCGAGGTCGAAGCTGTTCACGCTTACTCCCAAATCAGACAAGTGTCCGTCCTTGTATATACCAGGTCCTGTCACCTCATACTTCTCCCTGACGTTAAATCCAGGTTGCACACCTGCCTTTATCGCCAATTCAGGCAATATGTAGAAATGTGCAAGGATTGGAAAATTGATGTAGTCCAGACGGACTTCCATCTTCACGTCGTGGTAGGTTGTACCATAAAAGCCAACTTGTACATCATCCTTGTCAATGCCGCCCTGCATGGAATAGTGCGCACCGGCGGAGATACCGAGCCACTTTGTCATATACCTCTCTATTTCTACTCCCAGCACAGCACCTGCCACGGGTGTGGGGTGCGTGGCGTCAGTTATCGTTGCGACGTTAACACCCAGTTTCGGCTGAACTGTTACTTTCCCAACTTCTTGCTGGGCAAAACTGTACACGAAAAGCATCATCATCGATGCCGCAATAAAAATTCTCTTCATTATCGTTTGTTTATTTAAGATTGCTATCAATATTATATATAGAAATTGAAGCCTAAAACTGGGCAGAAACGAGTAATTCCGTAATACTCATTGTCCTGAAAGGTTACACCAGCAGGCTTTTTGTACCTGCCATTTGCCGATACCACGTGAAGCCCTATGCCCATACGCTCCGCCAGGACATATTCTATACCAGCTTTCCACATAATACCCAAGCCGCTTTTCTTTTCGTCACCAGATACGTGGCTGTAGCCAAAGCCCCACGAAATACCGCCTATCCATTGCTTGCCCAGCCTGCCACGTATTACAAGCGACGGACCGACATACAACTGACTAAGGTTACCTACATTGCGTACATTATTGTGCATATAAGACATATTCAGTCCTATTCCAATCAGTCTGGAGAGCATCTTCTCATAGTCCAGGTCTATTTCCACACCCACCTGTTTGTCTCCGTCACCATATGGGGTATCTATCTTAGACGTTATGAACGACGGACCGAACGACACTCGCAATGTTTGGAGCGGTGCAACACTTGCCGCCTGCTTCTGCTGTCTTATGGTCTGGAACATCCTTACTCGATTGTATATGGAGTTAGCGGAAACGCTATTCGTCTCGACGGAGTCCCCTGTAAGCAACATCACACCCGCTATCTGGTGGCATGTACCATGCGAGAAAGAGGGCAAGGCATGATGTGTAATCCACAAACCATTTCCGCCCATCGAAGCCGTCTTCTCTTTTGCCAACTTCAACACCTGTGGGTATTGGCACTTCGTGGCAAAGCCATTATCAACTACCATCACTTTGCCTATCCATTGTAAGGCGGCGGGCAGTGAATCTACATTCTCATACACGTTAACCTGCTCCGTTGTTTTAGCAGGAAAAGTCGCGTCAATATCATCTGTTAATACAGATGGTGTACAACCCGTCAACACAAAAAACGATGTCCCCAAAAACAGAGCCGCCGATATTCTTGTCATAAAACGTTTGTTTATATCATAAATGTATTACACTTCTACCTCTTAGCATCCAATGGAGTGCTGTGCTGAAATCTCCACAACTTATTACCTACCAAGGACGAATCTCCGAAAATACCTGGTGTCCGTGCATCAAGGCTATCCTTCATGGATACCCTGACTTCCATACTGTCCCCCTTGTGCGGGAAGTCTCGCTGCACAACGCAGATGTCCTTGTCTGGCAACAGTTTCGCTTTTATGTCATATAGCAGGACGTTCTCATGAGGCAGCATTACCGTATTCAGCTTCCTGCGCTTCCCGTAGCACGTCCTTATCTTGAATTTCAAAGGCTTCCCGTCCTGCGTAATCCGAATATTCTCCTTTGTCAACCACATGGAATCGTCAGCACTGACATACTGGAACAAGTGGAATCCCTTTATCCTTGAATAGGGATTGACAACGGCGAACTCGTATGCAAACACATCCGAGGTATCTGAAGAAGTCCATGATATGTTCTCATTCGTAACGAAGTAAGGTATAGCACAGCATGATTGCAATAGAATAACCAGCAAAAACAGATATTTCTTCATTATTATTACTCATTAATAATTAGTTGTCTTTAAAATTTCATATATTCTTGCCCCATTCTCCAATGTACCATCTGTTTCATATGATGGGATAAAACCATATTTTAAATATTCACTAACTATGGAAGGATAAAAACCTAACCATCCCCCAAAATCACCTATTTGTCTATAATGATATGATTCATGATACATTGTTGCTTGATTGTTTTTATCGTTTATCCACATGTTTTGCCCCATTGTCAACCCTTCTCCTTTATCCAAGAGAGAAGAAATTCCCCCACTTCTATAAATCCCTCCTACTTCATAGTCACCTTTTGGGAGATATGGAGTACCGAAAATGATATTTGCAGCAATGGTTTTTCCAACTCCTCCTATTGCACCTCCAATAACTCCTTGAGAAAGATAGTGAGGATTACCTTCTATTATCGATTTTGTCGTACCTTGCAGCCCTCCAGTAATTATACCCCGTGCTGTATTGTGTAAAGTCTCCCCAATAAAATTCTTTAAAGCAGAACCCGGCTTTGCTGTATAAATTGGTAAAACAGAGCCAACCAAAGCTCCTACAACACTTCCGCCAACATCTGACAAACTTACGTTATTGCCAAATACAGCATCCGTAATCAGAGAATTAGCAGCTTGGCTTACTAGTTGGTATCCCGCACTATTAGTAGTAGTTGCCGAAAAGCCCAAAGCCCCACCAGCCAGTCCAATTCCTCCTGCCAGAGCACCAGAAAATGCACCCAAGCCTAATGACTTTAGGAAATCACTACCATTCCAATTCCCCATAGCAAAAGAAGTAACTGTATAGGCAACTCCAGACATTGCTGCTCCAATCAAGGCTCCTGTAATGATGGGAGCAAGCCAAAATATCTCTCCGCTCGGATCGGTATATTTAAGCGGGTTATTCAAGCAATAAGAATACCGGTTGAAATTCTGGCTGAAGTCTGGCATCTGTACATATTTGTCTGGAGAGAAGAAACGTCCGATAGAAGGGTCATATAGGCGACCGTTCATGTTGATGATTTTAAACTCAGAGAGCATTTCGTGACCCGTATATCCACGATGGAAGCCAATGGTATTAAGCGTTACTGTCTGCTTGCCCCACGGGTCGTATTCTGCACGATAGACACATGTTCCGTCGGATTTGTGAATCTGCAGAATGCTCCCCAGGTTGTCTTTCTCAATAACATAGTAACTGACGGTTCCGTTTTGCTTAATTGCGAGAAGGTCGTGAGACAGATAGTAGAAATGGCGCATGACACCGTTTTCCGATATGCGCTCATAGTTGTCACCATAAAGCGTTGTGCGTATAGCCGTACTATCCTGCTTAAGAACACTTTTCCAACGTCTCTGATTCGGTCCATAAACGAAGTCCATAACATACGACTGTTCGGAAATGCGGCTAACTTTATTGTGCGCATTATATGAAACCTCCTGTGGTGGGAAGAGTTGGAGAATAGAGCTTTTGGTAATTGAGGCAAGGGTATGCGGATTTGAATAAAAATAGTTGCCTACCCCGGAGTTATACGTCATATTCCCCTTGGCGTCATAAGAATAATCGATAGTCAGGCTGCTCTTTGTAGCAGATGTCAGACGGTCGAGATCATCGTAAGTAAAGAGTTCCTGTCCAGAGAAGTGATTCCTCCAACTGAGATTGCCAGTTAGGGGGTCATACCCGTAGCGCGCCTGGAAGATGGTTTCCGTGTCGTTTCTGTTGAATTCCTTAAACGTCATATACCCGTTAGCGTCACAAGTTGTCGCCAATTGTATGTCGTCATAGTATTCATAGTCCTGTCTCCTACCTGTATCAGACACAATCTTCCACAACACATGACCTCCCGAGTTTACAGATACAACATTACCGTAAGAGTCATATCCGTATGTTTCAAAAACGTTAGCCGGATGTAATATAGATGTAAGTTGACCCTTATTATTGTAGGTGTAGTGATAGTATAACTGGTCAAGACCATCTATCATCTGCCGCTTGGTTATTACTCGTCCATACTTATCATATGTAAATGACAGATAACTGCTGCCCAATTGAATCTTCGAAGGCTGAAGCATGCCATTGCCGTTAGTAATATAAGTGTACGTCGTCACACCCTCATCTGTCTCTTCTGACATTATGCGACCGAGCACATCGTAGTGAGTCTTAATTGTTAATTCACGGGCTTCGGTCTGACTGGTTACTCGTCCTAAGGCATCATACTCATAGATTGTTGTGCCCGCATCAGGGTCGTCAATCTGTATCCTGTTCCCGACATCATCATAGTCTAACGTAATGACAGACTCTTCGGAAGATACCGTTGCAGGCTTACCATTAGACTTGTAAGTATATATTACAGAAGACTCGGGGTCGGTAGAACTTATCACATTTCCCCACACATCGAATGTCTTGGAGTAAGTTCTCCCGTTTTCGATCCTAGACTGTGTCCGGTTTCCATATGTGTATGAGACGGTTTTGCCTGAACTATGTGTTGTAGAAACAATCCTTCGTTTGTTGTCGTAAGCATAATTCTCTGAAAGCGTCAGATACTTATAGACAGATGTCTTCGACTGGATATTACCATGACAGTCGTAGCTAAAGGCAATGCTTCTGTTGGCATTCTTAACTCCTATAGACTCTCTCAGTGTTTCTCTTCCTCTGGAATCATACCAGATTTTCTCCCAAGGTTTAGCTATGGCACGTTTAAGAATATAATACTTCTGAGAGCCACCGCTGCCCCAGCCGAATTTTACTGTTGACACCTCACCGGTAGGCAGTGTTGTCCGTATTCGGTTACCCCATCCATTGTAAACGTAGGAAGTGGTTAGCGGGTTAGAAGAATTTGTCACGTCTGTCTCAGTCAGGACATTTCCCCATGTATCATGAGTAAACTCTTTTATCGGTCCAGGATGGTCAGACGTATATGTCTTAATGACATTTCGTCCATTGCTGTCGAAATCATAGTATTCCGTCAAATGCGATATACCTTGACCTCTGGTCGTAACGGAAACCGTATTTCCGAAATCATTATATGCATATACCTTGGTTAAAGGAAGAGTTGAATTATAATGCAGGATTTGCGTTAAAGGACGCCCTTTTGTATCATAAGTAAAGTGAGTCTTATCAATATAGGCATCTGCGTCTTCTGAATTCTTTTTTCTTACATATACAAGACCTGGTAGCCACATATTGCCCCTTTGGACATATTCGCTATATGACTTTTCCACATAGTTATCTTCGTCATCATCAAGAAAGGTGTTTTCTGATGTGACATATCCATATTGTGTATTAAAGTGTTTTGTTTCCAGAATCACGTTGCCGTCAAAATCCGTATTATATTTATATAACGAAGATATGGCAAAATTATTATTTGGCTTACTTGTAAAGTTACTTACTTCTCGCACTTGCGAACTACAGTCAGAGAGAATTGTCTTGTTGGAAATGGAATATGGTTCAAAGTTCGTTGAGTTCCAACCATTGATTAAGCGTACAATGCTCACGCTATCAGTAAGATTGTTTTCCGTGAACGACTGCATACCCCGTAGTCCTTTTCCACAAAGATGAACTTTAAGACCTGCATAGCGGTATTCTTTTCGTAAAGTTCCTATACTACCATTATCAGATGTCGTAGAAGAGACTGCGTGTAGGGGGGCTGTACAATCCGCCATAGGGTAGGTCGCTCCCGTTCCTTTCGTATAGACATTGGGATTAGAAAGCGATGCATACGAGATATTTGTCTGGTTGTAATATCCGTCACGAATCATGACTATATTTCCCGTGTATGCTCCAATACCATTGTTTGTATATCTGTGAAGTGCTGCGGTTTCGTTGGCATTAGTGTTGTTATAGCACTGATAGCCATAGTTCATTAACTCCAGGTGCCCCATACCCGTGAAGTTGCCCAACATGAAGCGTCGTGGTGAATAATCGTCAGTATTCAGTGAAGATGACTTCTTGTTTAGAACAAGACCTGAGCCAGTGGAATTCAGCCAGAATGAATGAGTCTTCTCAGGCTCTCCGTTATATGCAGCCTTTAATGATATGAAAGCATCTGAACGGCCGTCTAAGTCCATGTCATAGACAAGACAAGTCATATCAGTTGTATTCCCAAAATCATAGTCAACATATGCTGCTGTTGTTGAAACGAAGAACGTACCATCATTGTTGCCAAGAGCAAAATACAGCTTGTGATTGTTCTTATGATTGAAAAGAATATCTAGTGTTCCGTCTCCATTAAAGTCGCCAAGCCAGCGGTTTACTGCATAATTGAACTCTATGCCATTGGTATATTTGTTTGCTGCAAACAGAGAAGAACGCTCTCCGCCTTGATTCCAATAAATGCGTTGCTCGCTTTCGCAGGCAATCATAATGTCCAGCATTCCGTCGCCGTTGAAGTCGCCTGCCAGCACGTCTTTCGGGTTAGACGACATGGTGAACACAAAATCCGAAGTTGGCTGTGTGTCATACCCTAGCATTTTTATGGTGCAAGTATTCCCGTCCTTATAGACAATAAGAATTTCTGATTTTCCGTCATTGTTAAAATCGCCAGTTATGATTTTCTGAATAGAGCCATTATTGAAAGCAATGTCTCGTCCAACAGAATTTGCAACCGAACCATTTACAAAGTCACGTCCAAAATACATTCTAATTCTGACACCGCCATTAAGGCATTCTGGAAAGATTAAGTCGTTAATACCATCTCCGTCAAAGTCAGAAGCATATTGACCACAGGAATAGCTGAATAAATCGTCTATTGAAACATCAGGACTTAATGTAATTGTAAGAAGGCTTGTATATGCAATATTTCCGCTTAAGTTTCTGTATGCCTTTGATACTTTACACTCTTTTACGTAATTGCATGTATAGCCTGTTGATGTGTAAGTGTAATACCTAACATCTGCCATCTCCATCATATCATCAAGTCCGTCTCCCGTAACATCCGCTGAAAAATAGGTACGGTTCTCTACGGTTTTTGATGGACTGCTGTCAATGGGATAAAAGGTGGGGTTAACTATTGTTTCGTTTAGCGACGGCAGACAACTCCAGTTGAACTTTGTCGATGTAAAGCTTTCACCTTGTGTGTTCTTTTCCGTGATGAACGACATATACGACCGCTTATATAAAGATTGGTCCGCAATCTCATGATATAGGATTTCATATGTACGATATACATCGCTGTTGGTTCTTACTATTATATTTTTTACGCGCCGACTCATTCTGCCACTTACATTCTCTATCATAAAGGGCATAACATCGGGACGATCTTCGTAATTTAAACTTATAGTACTTGTTTTCGAAGTGTTAGCATTTTTATTGTTACCATATAATATTTGAACTGGATATATATAATGGTACAAATCATTATAAACATAGGTAATATAGTTGTCATTGATATCAACGGCTTCTGATATATACCACGCATTTATTCTTGTCACACCATTAACTTGATACTTCTGCTGAGAAGCCTGGCTATATCCATAACTATACGTTATACCGTCAGAAGTATAAACTTTGAAGCATCTGTCATCGCCATTCTGACATATCTCGACTTTTGTACTTATATCACCCTCTGGATTATATATAGCTCCTACTTCTCCTGAGGCTCCTGATGATAATATCAGCCTTTTGCCGTCAAGATAGTACGCATCATCATTCTGATGGCTGATTCCTTTTGCCATTCCGTCATGATAAATGTCTTTTGCCCCACGCGTGATAACGGAAATACCACCAATATGGCATCCCCATCCTACAACACCATTGCCACTTTGGCTATTATAGTTTATACTGATGTTAGGTTGAAATCCGTTAATGCCCTTAGGTGTTTTTATCGGGACAATATATGTTGCCGCACCTAATTCCGTCACTTTGAATTCTCCATTCAGACTACCAACAGGTAGGTTTGAAGTGCTTGTCGTGTCTGGGTTGACCGCATAGTTGAACTCATCTGCCATTGCATTTAAAGAGAGTAACAATGCCGCAAGCAATAATCGTGCTTTCATAGATTATTTCTTTATATATTCTTTTGTTGTTATCCTTCCATTAAAATCAATCTTTATTATATAAACACCATTTGGTTGAGTTTCCAAATTAACTGAAGTTGTTGCGTTGGTTATCGGTTTGCTGAGAATTTGTTGTCCTGATGTATTGTATATCGAAACTCTGCCAGAACATCCAGCATTCCAATTGTGAATAGTTATATCGCAACCTGTCGGCTGACTTTTGACACTCGGGGTAGGTGATTTCTTTGTCTTGCTTATCGGATGTGAACTTATCCTTGATATCCTCTTTATTCTGTTACCACATGCATCATAAGTAAAAATAGTGTAACTCTGGAGCGCATTGTGTTCAAGTAGTTCTTCTTCAATCTCTCCTTCTTGGATATTCTCATCTATATCTTGTGCACTAACTCCTAAAGGAAGAGTAGTAATAAAGAGTGCAATAATACGTGCTTTCATTTCTACTTATTTTTTTTAATATGTGCCGCGACACAATAATGTCGCGACACAAAGTTATTTTAGTCCAGAGTAATCTCCCCGATAAAGACGAAGTTGCCTTTATAAATACATAATGTGTAGTCACCAGAGAGCGTACCGGGAAGTGAGAGCTGGGTCTGTCCGGCATAGAGATAGGTTGAATACGCCTCAACTTCGTCTTCATCTTCCAAAGTCACAACCAGATCATCCTCAAACTCCTGACCGAAATAGAGGGTGTGGTCGTCAAAATATACGTCTGGAGCCTGTAATGGGGTGCGGGGAATATGATTTCCTACATTTCCTTTGACCTTTGTAATTTGGAATTGAATAGGTATTGCGAAATCGGGTAAATATGGATTACCTGCATAGAGCAAAGATGATGTACATAATAATACAATCATTAATAAGAAGTGCTGTTTCTGTTCCATTTTCATTGTAGTTTTATTTCTGTTAATTATTTCTGCAAAACTACAAAAAGAAGCATTTGTCAAGAAATATAAACGGACTAAAAATTCAACAAAAATTCAACAACCTCTATAAACGACTTAAATTCAGTCTGATATGGATTGTATCCTTTTGTCAAATTCTTTTGCCGAACCATTCTCCCCATATATTTTCATAAACAATCTACTTCGCAGAACAGAAACTTCTGATTGTGATATTTGTAGAATAACACTAATCTCTTTCGGCTTAAAGTATAGTCTGACAAGAACACAAAGTCTAATCTCTATTTCGCGTAAAGATGATGTATTGAGGGTTAAGAACTGGAAGAAATGCGGAATGGTCTCGGCTAATAGATTCTTAATTTTTATCCAATCAGTTTCATCTATTCTGTTCTTTGACGGATCCTTACAGATATTCCTAAAGTGTTGACAAACGTCTGATTCAAGAAGACGTTTGTCGGCATTTTTGCGCTTATGCAAATATATGGATTGATATTCTTCTATCTTTGCTTGTAATTCGTGTATTCTGTTCGTCTTTTCTGAAATCATTGATGGTATTTTTTCATTAACAAGACAGTCTATTTCTTTTCTAGTCTTAAATAGTTCTTGCACATCATTTTCATGTTGAAGTTCTAATTCTGCTCTTTCTTTCTTTCTCTTTCTTATTATATAGAACATACCGTTTGCAAAAATTGTAAACACAATTATGCATATAAACAATATCGTTTTAGTCAAGGCAGACTCTTTGGCCTTATCAATTGCTATCTGCTGATGGCGGGAGTAATTGTATGCAGAATTCAACTGTTGTAGATTTTTTGCCTCTGATCTTTCAACAACACAAGATGTCGCCCAATAATACTTGTCTGCACAATACATTGCAGAATCTTGTTGAGTCGTGTTTTTGTAAGCTTTATATAATCCCTGATATGCAAGTAAACTATCATTTAAGTCTTCGGCATTAACTAAAACTGTATAAAACAAAGGCAAAGAGGTAGAAATTTGTCCTGCCATTAGATAATACTTGCCTTCTATGTAATTAAATAGCAATGAAGGATTTTCTACTTTCTTCTTGTATTTTTTTATATAATCATATGCAAGAGTTAATGAATCTCTGTCAATCAATAAATCTATCAAAGGCTCATAACATCTATATGATTCTTCAGCATAGCCATTTTTACTGTATTCTTCTATTGCTTTGTTGTAAATAGATAACATCGAATCCTCATTATGTGAGAGTTCATAAGCACTTGCACTAAACTCATAAAACTTAATTGCGGATAATGTGTCTTTACTAAGCCTTGAATAGTGAATAGCCTTGTTTAAGGCATTTAATTGCTCTTGAGGTAAATATTCTTGATAGAACAAATATCCCATCTGCCCATGCACCCGGCTCAATAGCCGATAGTCGCAGTCGGAAGCGGTGGTGTCAGCACAGTCTACGGCATCGTGGTAACACTGGAGGGCGGCAGGGGCTTCGCCCTTGTCGCGATAGGCGCAGCCGAGGAGGTAGTGGGCACGGACGCGCTCGTTGGCGGAGCCGTGGGAGTCGAACCAACGGGCGGCTTCTTTCAGAAGGGAGTCGCCGGTAACGGGAAGGTAGTTGCGGTTGAGCGAGTCTGCCTCGTCGAGGACGGCGAGCATGGCGGCACGACGTCCTCCACCGCAGGAGGAGAGTAGGAGGATGAGAAGAAAGAACAGGGTATGCCGCTGCGGACATACCCTGTTACTTATATTATAATGTGTGAATGACACTCTTGTTTACTCCTTGATCTTGCGACCCATTACAAGGTATGCAACGGGAGATGCAATGAAGATTGACGACAGTGTACCGAATACTACACCGAGGATCATTGCGAATGAGAAGCTGCGGATGCTGGCTCCACCAAGGAAGAATATCGCAAGAAGCACGATGAGGGTAGAGAGTGATGTATTAATGGTACGCGCGAGAGTCTGGTTGATACTGTCGTTGAACAGTGTCTGCTTGTCCTCTTTGGGGTGCAAGCCGAGGTTCTCACGGATACGGTCGAATACAACCACCTTGTCGTTGATAGAGTAACCAATCACGGTAAGGATAGCACCGATGAAGGTCTGGTCGATCTCGAGTGACCAGGGTACGATGCCCCAGAGCAGTGAGTAGAGACCCAGTACCACGAGGGTATCGACAGCCAGTGCGATAACAGAACCCAGCGAGAACGCTACGTTGCGGAAACGCAGCAGGATGTAGAGGAAGATAGCAATCATAGCGATGATGACGCTGATGAATGCATTGTAGGTAATATCCTTAGCCACTGAAGGACCGACCTTCATAGAACTGATGATAGAACCGCCCTCGCGAACATCGGGGTTCTTGAACGACTCAACGTTTGCCTGGCTTACCAAGCCTGCCTTCTTCAGGGCTGTGTAGAGAATGTTCTCTGCCTCGTCGTCAGTTGTCGGAGAGTTGCTCTCAATCTTATAGTTTGTAGAGATACGGATGGTCTTGTTGTCGGTACCGATAGAGATTGCACCGGTGTTGCAGCCGGGGAATGCCTCGGCAATAATGGTGCGGATCTGCTCGGGCTCAACGGGGTTCTCAAATGCTACTACGTAGTTGCGACCACCAGTGAAGTCGATACTCTTGCTCAGACCGCGAACGGCAAAGCTGATGAAGAAGACTACTGCTGCTGCTGCAACGAGGATGAAAGTCTTCTTGTAGTATGACATGAACGGAACGTGCATGTTCTGCATCAGGTTGCGAGAGAAGCGGGTTGAGAAGGTAAGACCAAGCCACTTGTCCTTGTTGACACGGTTCTCGTAAACGATACGTGTGAGGAACACTGCTGTGAAGAAAGAACAGCAGATACCGATGATCCAAGTGGTGGCGAAACCGCGGATAGGACCTGTACCGAAGACGAGCAGGATAATACCTGTGATGATACTCGTCAGGTTAGAGTCGAAGATTGCCGAGAAGGCATTGCTGTAACCTGCGGAGATGGCTGCCTTGATGTTCTTGCCGCTGCGGAGCTCCTCCTTGGTACGCTCGTAGATAAGCACGTTGGCGTCAACGGCAGTACCGAGAGAAAGTACCATACCGGCGAGACCGGACATCGTCAGTGCCGCCTGGAATGAGGTAAGGATACCCAGTGTGAAGAACAGGTTGACGATAAGTGCGAGGTTTGCCATCATACCGGGGATGAAGTCGTACATCACAATCATGTAAATCATCAGAAGCACGAAGGCTACGATGAACGAAATGATACCCTGCTGGATGGACTGTGCACCGAGGGTAGGACCTACAACCTCCTCCTGAACGATGCGTGCGGGAGCAGGCATACGACCAGACTTCAGGGTGTTTGCCAAGTCCTTGGTGTCTTCAACGGTGAAGTTACCGGAAATCTCAGAATTACCACCGGCAATCTCGCCATTAACACGAGGAGCTGAGTAGACAACGCCGTCGAGGACAATGGCGATAGCCTTGCCAACGTTAGCCTTTGTCAGGGCTGCCCAGCGGCGTGCACCGTCGGAGTTCATAGACATGCTTACAGAAGGACGACCGGAGAGCTGCTGGAACTGGTCGGTAGCGTCGGTGATGACGTCACCCTCAAGAGGAGCACGACCGCCTGCCTCGGTAACCTTCAGCGCATGGAGCTCGTAGATGTTCTTAACGTCCTGCATCATGTCGGTGGGCTTTGCACTCCACAGCAGTTTTACATCGCTGGGGAGTACGCGCTTAGCCTCGTCGCTGTAGATGATGCTGTTGATGGCAGCGGTATCGCGTACGTTTGCCAGACCGACCATAGAAAGCTGATTGTTGGTAACCTGGAGCAGTGTGAGCAGCGGGTGCTGCTTCTTGGCAAGCTCTACGGCTGCATTGTCAGCTTTCTTTGCGGGAGCCGCTTCAGCCGTTTCGTTCTTCTTGATTTCGAACTTGGGCTTCTCGGCAGTCTTTTCCTCAGCAACCTGCTTGGTAGAGTCAACAGCTGTTGTGTCGGCAGCAGTGTCTACACCAGCCATGCGCTGGTCGAGTTGGGTGAGGTAGGGGATAATCTCGTTGCTGTTGTATGTCTCCCAGAACTCAAGGTTGGCAGAACCCTGGAGCAACTTACGGATACGCTCGGGCTCGCGGATACCAGGCATTTCAACCATGATACGACCCTGCTGACCCTCCAGTTTCTGGATGTTGGGCTGTACGACACCGAACTTGTCGATACGGTTGCGGACAACGTTGAACGAGTTGTCGATGGCTGCCTGCACCTCGGTGCGCAAAGCACTCTCAACCTCGGAGTCGCTGCTCTGTGTGCTCACCTTGCCCTTAAGCTGCTGAGTGGCGAAAATCTCTGCCAGACGGTGACCGGGGGCATTCTTGTGATAAGCGTTGATAAACAGTGAGATAAAATCACTCTGACTTGTCTCCTCTTCCTTCTTACCCTCTTCCATCGACTTTACGTAGGCTGCGTCGGTCTTGTGGTCTGCAAGCACCTCAACAACGTCGGGGACAGAGATCTCGAGGATAACGTTCATACCGCCTTTAAGGTCAAGACCCAAACCAATCTGGGTCTCAAGACAC
>JAFTFC010000198.1 GCA_017449725.1 Prevotella sp.
AGAGAAGATAATGATGCGCAGCATCAACATCGACTCCAACGACGGACTGTTCAGCGGCAACCTTGTAGTAAACGTTGAGGACACCACCCGTATAGAGGCTCTGATAAAGAAGCTCCGTACGGTGAAGGGAGTAAAACAGGTGATGCGAATATAAAGCGGTGGTTTTCAGCCTTGTTCGCTGAAGTAGCGGTCAATAATACCTATTCCTCTTTCCGTACAGAACCCTCGCATAAGCACGATGGTGAAGTTGCGCAGTATCTCGTTGATATGATACTGGCGATACCCTCGATTTTCCAACACGGTGTTCACAACAATGTCACTTAGGCTTATCAGAATGTCGTAGTTGATGAACGGCAGGAAATACCCGTGGCGTATGCCGTTCCTGATAAACTCGATAGACTTCTCCTGATGCAATTCGTGCTGGCTGTGCAGATAGTCTGTGACGCGAGTATAACGGCGCATATCAATGAAGAACTCAGGATTGGTCGACTCCACATCGTTAAGCTTGCTGCGCATGAATTCAGCCACTATCTCCATCTCATTCTTCCCTGAAAGGGCAAACGCCTGGATGTGCTTCAGCTGAGTCTCATTCTCCTCGGTGATACCCTCCAGCAAGAGTTGCTCCTTGTTGGTGTAGAGCTCATAGAGCGTACGCTTGGAGATGCCAAGTTTGGCGGCGATGTCGTCCATCTTCACCTTCTTGACACCATTCTCCCTGAACAGCTTCATTGCCGTCTCGAGTATCCGGGGGCGCAGTTCCTGCCGATAGTTGTTGAGTTCTGTCATTCTGCCGACAAAGATAGTAATAAATAAATGAAAAAAGAAAAATTAAAAATGAAAAATTCTTCAAAAAGAAAAAATCTTGCTATCTTTGCACTCTATATGAATACGAAAAAGACATTTCTGACGATGGTTATTGCCATCTTTACCATACTGGCAGAAGCCCAAACCGACTTCGCCATAACCACTTGTGAGGATACTTGCAAGCATATTCACGGCATCGACATAAGCCACTATCAGGGCAAGGTGTTCTGGGAAGCTGTGGGACAAAACGGCAAGATGTCCTATGTCTATCTCAAAGCTACCGAGGGAGGAGACCACATAGACACGATGTACGAAGAGAATATCAGACTGGCTCATCGCTACGGACTGAAGGTAGGCTCCTATCACTTCTTCCGCCCTCGCACCGAACTTGCCAAGCAACTCGAGAATTTCAAGATGCAGTGCCGCCCGGGTGACCAGGACCTCATTCCGATGATTGACGTTGAGAGCACCGGAGGTCTGCCACTCGAAGAGTTTCAGGACTCGCTCGTACAGTTCCTGCAAATGGTTTCGCATGCCTACCACCAGCGCCCGCTCGTATACACTGGGCGCAACTTCTACAACAAGAACATGCAGCACCTCATCGACGAGTATCCGCTGATGATAGCAATGTATCGTGACGAGGAACCCGAACTTGCCGACGGACGCGACTACATCATCTGGCAGTACACCGCCAAGGGATATATCGGCGGAGTGAACGGATATGTTGACAAAAGCCGTTTCATGGGACGGCACAGTATGAGGGAGATACGCTTTCGGCACAATTTTTGATAGTAGTTCTGCAACAACTATTGTTAAACGAAGAAGGAAAGGACAAATAGAAGATGAATCAGTTTTCACAAAAAGTATCCGAAATATTAGCTTTCAGCCGCGAAGAGGCGCAGCGACTGGCATCCCGGTCTGTAGGTCCTGAGCACCTGATGCTGGGAATCCTGCGCGAGAAGGACGGTCCGGTTGTCGACATGATACAGCAATCAAAGATTGACACACTGAGCATAAAGAAGGAACTCGAGTCAAAGGTAAGACAGGACGACCTGCTTTTTCCCATAACCCCACAGGAACTTGTACTCAACGAGAAAGCCAACAACATCCTGAAACTGGCTGTTCTCGAGGCTCGCATCCAGTCGAGCAGCGTGGTGGAACAACAACATCTGCTGCTCGCTATACTGCACGACCAGAATTATAATGGCGCACGAGAGGTGTTGGAAAACAATAACCTCACCTACGATGATGCTATCATCTACCTGAGTCCCGTAAAGACCAAGGACGGCATCAGCGTACCACAGGAAGAGGAGGAAGACGAACCCGCTCTTGGCAGTTCTTCCACCAGTACAGCGAAACAGTCCGACAACCGCTCCAAGTCAAAGTCGAAAACCCCTGTGCTCGATGCTTTCTGCACAGACCTCACCGACCTTGCACGTCTGGAGAAGCTCGACCCCGTTGTGGGACGTGCCCGCGAGATAGAGCGCGTTACCGAGATTCTATGCCGACGCAAGAAGAACAACCCCGTACTCATAGGAGAACCGGGTGTCGGCAAGAGCGCCATCGTTGAAGGACTGGCACAGATGATTAATAAGAAACACACCTCGCCTGTACTCTACAACAAGCGCCTTGTGGCTCTCGACATGACTGCCGTAGTAGCGGGTACAAAGTACCGCGGACAGTTCGAGGAGCGCATAAAGTCTATCATCAAGGAATTGGAGCAAAACCCTGATATTATTGTATTTATAGACGAGATACACACTATCATTGGAGCGGGTTCGGCAGCAGGAACAATGGATGCTGCAAACATCCTGAAGCCTGCACTTGCACGCGGTGCTATCCAGTGCATCGGAGCCACAACGCTCAATGAGTATCGCAACTCCATCGAGAAGGACGGAGCCCTGGAGCGACGCTTCCAGAAGGTTATCGTCAACCCCACTACAAGCGAGGAGACTATCGAGATTCTGCACAACATCAAGGACCGCTACGAAGAGCATCACCACGTGAAATATAGTGAAGATGCCATTTTGTCGTGCGTCAAATTGTCAGACCGCTATATCTCCGACCGCTTCTTCCCCGACAAAGCCATCGACGTGATGGACGAAGTTGGAGCCCGCGTACATCTGCGCAATGCCACTATTCCGCCCGAAATCTCTGCCAAGGAAAACGATATTGCCGACATCGTCGCCAAGAAACAGCAGGCGGCACGCACCCAGAACTACGAGAAGGCAGCCGAATACCGCAGCAACGAGGTGCAACTCGAACAGGAGCTGAAGGAGATGCAGCGCCGCTGGATGGAACAAGACCGCCAGAACTGCAGCGAGGTCGGCGAGGCTCAAGTTGCAGAGGTAGTATCAATGATGACCGGAGTACCTGTGCAGCGAATGGCAGAGGCAGAAAGCGAGCGGCTCCGTCACATGGCAGAGCGCCTGCAGCAGGACGTTATAGCCCAGGACAAAGCCATCGAGAAGATGGTGAAGGCAATACAGCGCAACCGCGTAGGACTGCGCTCACCCAACCACCCCATCGGTGCCTTCATGTTCCTCGGTCCTACCGGTGTCGGCAAGACCTACCTCGCCAAGAAACTCGCCGAGGAGATGTTCGGTTCCGAAGATGCCCTCATCCGCGTAGACATGAGCGAATACTCCGAGAGCTTCAACACCTCGCGACTCGTTGGAGCACCTCCGGGATACGTGGGTTACGAGGAGGGCGGACAGCTAACCGAACGTGTGCGCCGCAAGCCCTACTCCATCGTTCTGCTCGACGAGATTGAGAAAGCCCACGGCAACGTCTTCAACATGCTCCTGCAGGTGCTCGACGAAGGACGTCTCACCGACGGAAACGGACGCCTCATAGACTTCCGCAACACCGTCATCATAATGACCTCCAACACCGGCACGCGCCAGCTCAAGGAGTTCGGACACGGCGTGGGATTCACCGCAGGAGGTTTCAGCGACACTATGAACGACAAGGACAAGGAATACGCCCGCTCCATCATTCAGAAGAGCCTGGCGCGCCAGTTCGCCCCCGAGTTCCTCAACCGCCTCGACGAGATAATCACCTTCGACCAGCTCGACCTCGACGCCATAAAGCGCATCATCGACATCGAACTGCGCGGACTCACCCGACGCATCGAGGACATGGGCTACCACATGCAGCTCACCGACGAAGCCAAGGAGTTCGTTGCCAAGAAAGGCTACGACGTGCAGTACGGGGCCCGCCCACTGAAGCGTGCCATACAGACATACGTCGAAGACCTCGTCTGCGAACGCCTCCTCGACGGCGACCTCGCCAAGGGCGACACCGTCACTCTCGACCTCAATGGCGACCAACTTGCAGTAAACCTCTCAAAGGGAGAGGAGTAAATAACCAAAGAAAACATAGAGAAGAGCCGCAGGAATCTCATCCCGCGGCTCGCTTCATGTCCACTTTCCTACTTTCCTACTATCGTGAAGTCTCCAGAGAGAATTACAACCCCAATTTAAAAGTGGTCGAATTTGACCACATATGACTGCTTATAAATAGCGATAAAAGAAGAAAAAAGAATATTTTTCTTACAAAACATTTGTGCATTTGGAATAAATACATTACTTTTGCGGCATGAACGAAGATATAAGGGAAACAATCCACTCTGTGGAGTACGACGAATACTATGCCAGTCTTGACGAAAAGACAAAGACCAAGTATGACTACGTGGAGATGATAATTAAGACTCAATACGTGGTAAATAAGAAGTTTGTGAAGAACCTTGAAAATACGGAATTCTATGAGACGCGTATCTCGGTTGGCAACAATGAGTATCGCACAATCATCTTCGCTGTTGAGACATCTTCGTTCATGGAGAGTAAGCGTGTACTGTTTCTGAACTCGTTTCTGAAAAAAGGTACAAAACAATATAAGGGTGAAATAGAAACTGCCCGCAAGATTTTAGAAAAATATATTTAAGGACTACAATAATATGAAAAAGCTTGACGAAAAGAAACTGGCTCAACTAAAGACAGGGTCGCAGCATTTTGACGAGAAGTATGGCATTGCAGGCTCTCCCAGTCGTGTGGAGTTTGAAGCCAAGGCCAGGGCATGGTATTATGCAGAATTGTTGCGTGATGAGCGCAAGCGCCAGAAACTTACCCAACAGCAGTTGGGCGAGCGTATTGGCAAGAAGCGTGAATATATCTCATCGTTAGAACAAGGGCAGACAGACATGCAGCTCAGCACATTTATGCTCATTGCTAATGCATTGGGATTACGATTCTCTTTAGTAGTTGGTTAGTCGTAAAAAAGTTGGCAAAAGATTTTGCGGAACGAAATATTATTACTACTTTTGCATCCGCAAATGCGAGAGCACTTTTTAGAACTTGCTTAATTGGAAGGTTGGCAGAGTGATCGATCGCGCTGGACTCGAAATCCGGTATACCCTTTTCGGGTATCGGGGGTTTGAATCCCTCACCTTCCGCTTAAGAAAAGAAATAATTCGAAAAAAGTTGCTGAAATATTTGGAGGTATCAGAAAAAGTGCTTACCTTTGCACCCGCAAAACCAAAAAGGATGCGCTTGTAGCTCAGTTGGTAGAGCACCTGACTCTTAATCAGGGTGTCCAGGGTTCGAACCCCTGCAGGCGTACGAGGGTGAGTTGGAATCGTCAAGGGAAACCTTGGCGGTTCCTTTTTTTGTATCTATACCTTGCGTTGCTTTTTTTCATTTTTCGCGCCTTTACATTATTTTAACTTATACGCGCGCGGGAAAATCGAAGGAATGTGTTATCTTTGCACGGCATAATGGAAACATATAGTGAAAAACAAACGATAAAACATTAAACAAATCATGGCAAATTTAAAATCACTCAACAAGCAGACAGCACCAAAGAGCGTGATGCCTGAGAGAATTATTCAGTTCGGCGAGGGTAACTTCCTCCGCGCATTCGTTGACTGGATTATCTGGAACATGGATGCTAAGACGAACTTCAACGGAAGCGTTGTTGTCGTTCAGCCCATCGAGCGCGGTATGGTTGACTGGCTCAACGGTCAGGACTGTCTCTATCACGTGAACCTTCAGGGACGTCTCAACGGTGAGGCAGTAAACTCGCTGGAGCGCATCGACGTTATCAGCCGTGCGCTGAATCCCTACTCTCA
Organism: Prevotella sp.; assembly: GCA_017449725.1. Taxonomy (GTDB): domain Bacteria; phylum Bacteroidota; class Bacteroidia; order Bacteroidales; family Bacteroidaceae; genus Prevotella. Next base: position 5,933 of record JAFTFC010000198.1, read on the forward strand.
GAACTGGGCATTCATGGCACTGGCAGAGCAGCCCGAGATTCGTTTCGTAATCTCTAACACCACAGAGGCAGGCATCGCTTTCGACGACACATGCAAGTTCACCGATGCTCCTGCATCGTCTTACCCGGGCAAGCTCGTACAGTTGCTCTACCGTCGTTTCAAGACTTTCAACGGCGATCCCAAGAAGGGTCTTATCATCATGCCGTGTGAACTTATCTTCCTCAATGGTCACCACCTGAAGGACTGCATCAACAAGTACATCGAACTGTGGAAGGAAGACCTCGGTGCCGACTATGCTGCTTTCAAGGAGTGGGTAGAGAAGTACAACTACGTTTGCGCTACGCTGGTAGACCGCATCGTGCCGGGATTCCCCCGCAAGGATATTGCCGACATCCAGCAGAAGGTGGGCTACAAGGACAACCTCGTTGTTCAGGCAGAGATTTTCCACCTCTGGGTTATCGAGAAGCCTACAAATATGTCTATCGAAGAACTGCGCGAGGAGTTCCCCGCAGAGAAGGCTGGCTTGCATGTCCTCATCGCAGAGAGCGAGGCTCCCTACCACGAGCGTAAGGTGACACTGCTGAATGGTCCTCACACCGTTCTGTCGCCTGTGGCATACCTCTCTGGCATCGACATCGTGCGCGATGCATGCAACCACGAGGTAGTAGGCAAGTACATCCACAAGGTACAGTTTGAAGAACTCATGCAGACTCTGAATCTGCCGATGGACGAACTGCAGCAGTTCGGCGCAGACGTTCTGGAGCGCTTCAACAACCCGTATGTAGACCATCAGGTGACGAGCATCATGCTCAACTCGTTCCCGAAGTTCCAGACTCGCGACCTGCCCGGTCTGAAGGTTTATCTGGAGCGCAAGGGCGAACTGCCGAAGGGCTTGGTACTCGGTCTGGCAGCAATCATCACCTACTACAAGGGTGGCAAGCGTCAGGACGGAGCAGAAATCGTGCCCAACGATGCTCAGGAGATTATGGACCTGCTGAAGAACCTCTGGGCAACTGGCGACACTCGCAAGGTTGCTGAAGGCGTTCTTGCTGCTAAGGACCTCATCTGGGGCGAGCACGGCGACCTGAACCAGATTCCCGGTCTGACGGATATGGTTGTAGAGTTCCTCGACAGCATCCAGCAGAAGGGTATGCTCGAGACCGTAAAGGGTATCCTTTAAGTGGTATTATTGAAGATTGAAAATTGAAGATTGAAGATTATTGCCTTCGGCAATTTACTAATTATAAAACGGGGCGGTTGGCTTAAAGGCTGACCGCCTGTTTTTATCTATTCTTATGATTAAGATACCAGCTGTGGGTGAAAAGGTGGTACATCAGGAAAGCGGCAACGATGAATAAAATAGAAATCCACGTCATCTCCTGAGGGCTGACAGGAATTGCATAGCCTACGAAAAGACCTGCTGCCACCCCACTCTCCCACGCCAGGATGTAAGTACTCTGTGACGTACCGCGCTGACAGTGGTCGCTGAGCTTTACAAAGAACATGAGGAAGCGTGCTCCGACAATTCCTATCCCCAAGCCAATGAAAGCAGGAGCAATGAATGTTGTGGGGACATATTGTCCACTGAAAAGCATCAACTGTGCTGCGCCCAATAACAGAAGTCCGGTGATTATCTCGCTCTTGAGCTCAGCATTTTCGAAGACGAGTTGTTGGGTGAACAGCGCCAAGAAGAAACCAGCCAACATCATTCCGAAGAATACAGGGTCGGTATGACTGGTGAGTATTATACCCACAGCCATTGCCACCAACATAAGATTGAGGAACAGACATAAGCCATGACGCAGAAAGAACCTGTCACACGAAATCTTACTGACGTCCTCTTCGGGAGCCTTGAAGGGAATGTCCACCAATAGTATCAGAACTATTGCGACTGCACAACATGCGGCAGAGCCCACAATTACGAAACTTTTCCCAAATAGTGCTTCTATGCCCCATGCCGCCAGGGGACCGAGTGCAATAGCCAGTCTCCCGAACCATCCTATAGAATGGTTCGCCTCAGTGCGCATGAACGACTCGGTGGTGTCTATCACCAGAGTGCTTGCCAGCACCATCTGTGCCAAGGCAAAGGCTGCACCCATAGCCACTCTTAATGCTGTCAGGACGTAGGGATTCTTAAGTTCGGGATGGATATCCAACAGATAAAGTGCACCTACCGTCAATGCCAGAAAAGCGACAGACCATACGCAAACCATATTACGGCGGTAACGCTGCACCAGATAATTGCAGAAACCACCCAAGGCAAAGAGACCAATGCCGTAACTGCCCATTACGACTGCTGTGGACATATTGTCCATTCGCATCCACTGCGGCAGGAATGGTATGAGCATATATACAGACATCGTAAGCAGGAGGTTGGCAAACGCCAGCCTCCAGAAGTCATGATGCCACAACCGCACGTGCACTTTGGTGTTCTGCGTATACATGGTCTTACCTTTTTACTTTTTTACCCTTCAATAGCTCTCCTCTTCGTTGGGGAAGTCGCAACTCTTCACGTCAGCAACATACTGCCCAATAGCATCTGTCATCACTTCGTTAAGATTAGCATAGCGACGGAGGAAACGGGGACTGAAGCCCTTAGTCATGCCCAGCATGTCAGCAACAACGAGAATCTGTCCGTCACACTTACCGCCGGCTCCGATACCTATTGTAGGAACTGGAATTTCACGGGTTACCTGTTCAGCAAGTAATGCAGGAACCTTCTCGAGTGTTACTGCGAAACATCCTGCCTCGGCAAGTGCCTTGGCATCAGAGAGCAGTTTGTCTGCCTCTTCCTGTTCCTTGGCGCGCACTGCGTAAGTTCCGAACTTATTGATGCTTTGAGGAGTAAGTCCGAGGTGTGCCATAACGGGGATGCCTGCATCGAGTATTCCCTTTACCGTATCAAGTATCTCCACTCCTCCTTCCAGTTTCAGGGCGTCACATCCACTTTCCTTCATTATGCGCACAGCATTCTTCACACCTTCGTGACGGTCTATCTGATATGAGCCGAAAGGCATGTCGCACACTACGAGTGCACGTTTCACGGCACGAACAACAGAGCGTGCATGATAGATCATCTGGTCAACGGTCATCGGGAGCGTAGTAGCATTTCCAGCCATAACGTTAGAAGCTGAGTCGCCAATGAGGATGCCGTCGATGCCGGCTCCGTCCACGATACCTGCTGTAGTAAAGTCATAAGATGTAAGCATGGAGATTTTCTCTCCCCTCTGCTTCATTTCAATGAACCTGTGGGTAGTCACCTTTCTTGTATCACTAACTAAATATCCTGCCATTTTTTTGTTTGTTTTTAAGAAATCGGGTGCAAAGGTACGAATAATTCTCAATTCTTAATTCTTAATTCTCAATTATTTTGTACCTTTGCAGAGAAATAAATAAATTATAAAGAATAAAACAAATGAAACATACGCTAAAAGAATGGGTGTTTGCAACTCGCCCCTGGAGCTTCCCTGCTTCTGCAATGCCGACAATAGTGACGACGGCTTGGGCTTATGCACAGGGATATGAAATAAGTTGGTGTCTGGCAGTAGCTGCGATAGTGAATATTGTGATTGTACATGCGGCAGGAAACCTATGGAGCGACTACCATGATTACAAAAAAGGTGTGGACACAGTAAACACTTTCGGAGTAACAACCCTGACGAGCGGACAATTCACTCCTAAAGAGATTCAACGGTTCTCTGTATGCCTCCAGATTGTAGCTGTTGTCATGGGACTCACGATAGTGGCTTTTACGGGCATAACATTGCTGTGGATAGGTATTGCCGGCATAGCACTCTCGCTGCTCTACCCTCCCCTGAAGTACCATGCCCTGGGCGACGTGGTAATAATCTTCTGCTATGCCGTGCTGCCGATGATTGGAATGTCATTCATTGCCACAGGCGAAGTGCATTGGGACGTGCTGTGGCTGGCACCTCCGGTAGGTCTTATTACAGTGGGAATTCTTCACTCCAACAATACCCGCGACATTGAAACCGACAGTGAAGCTAATATCACTACCTTCCCGAAACTTACGGGCAGACCTTTCGCCGTAGGTCTCTACATCGCCGAAATAATAGTGCCCTACGTATGGATGCTTGCTATCTGCATTGCCGGCATCATGCCGTGGTGGACTCTGCTCGTCCTTTTGTCACTTCCTATAGCTATTAAGAACGTTCGCATGATTTCTGGCTACAGGAAAGGCATCGAGCAGTATGCGTTCCTCGACCAGTCTACGGCTCAGCTCCAACTTGTGTTCAGCCTCCTGCTGACGATAGGTTTCGTGGTTAGCAAGTTGTTATGAAACGTTTAACAGTAGCCATCGCCATAGCCTTCGTGCTGTGGTTCGTGATGTTCTCGCAGTGGACAGCGCCCCACCTGAACTTCTGGTATGCAATGACTGTAAGTGCGTGTGTACTTATCTATCTGTCGACGTACGAGGTTAGGCGCATGCCCCGTTTCTCATACATCGAAGTGCTGCTTGGCGTTTGTATCGCCGTAGTGCTGTGGGGAGTGTTCTGGATAGGCGATAAACTGTCTCAGTTGATGTTCTACTTCGCCCGCAACCAGGTTGACGGTATATACAGCATGAAGGACGGCACTCAGCCCTGGCTTATCGGACTTTTGCTGCTATTCATCATCGGTCCTGCCGAGGAGCTCTTCTGGCGCGGATATGTACAGCGGAAACTGTCGGTGAGGTGGAACCCCAACGTCGGGTTTCTTGTCACCACCTTAATATATACTGCCGTACATCTCCCTTCGATGAATTTCATGCTTATCATGGCGGCTCTTACCTGCGGCTTCTGCTGGGGACTTCTCTATCGCTTTATCCCGCAACACTTC
>JAFTFC010000199.1 GCA_017449725.1 Prevotella sp.
TCTGGTATGCAATGACTGTAAGTGCGTGTGTACTTATCTATCTGTCGACGTACGAGGTTAGGCGCATGCCCCGTTTCTCATACATCGAAGTGCTGCTTGGCGTTTGTATCGCCGTAGTGTTGTGGGGAGTGTTCTGGATAGGCGATAAACTGTCTCAGTTGATGTTCTACTTCGCCCGCAACCAGGTTGACGGTATATACGACATGAAGGACGGCACTGCTCCGTGGCTTATCGGACTTCTACTACTATTCATCATCGGTCCTGCCGAGGAACTCTTCTGGCGCGGATATGTACAGCGGAAACTGTCGGTGAGGTGGAACCCCAATGTCGGGTTTCTTGTCACCACCTTAATATATACTGCCGTTCATATCCCTTCGATGAATTTCATGCTTATCATGGCGGCTCTTACCTGCGGCTTCTGCTGGGGACTTCTCTATCGCTTTATCCCGCAACACTTCCCGGCAATTGTCATCTCGCATGCTGTATGGGACGCTGCGGCATTCGTGTGGTTCCCTTTCTAACGCCTACCAGTTCACCAGTTCGCTGTAGACTCGTTGGATGGGGAAACCCATGACGTTATAGTATGACCCGCGAAGTCCTGTCACTCCGATATATCCTATCCATTCTTGCACCCCGTAGGCACCCGCCTTGTCTAATGGGTGATACTTGGTCACATAGTGGTCTATCTCCGCGTCGGTAAGTTCCTTGAACGTCACCTCTGTTGTTACCGAGAACCGGCGACTCTTCTTCTTCGTTACCATACTCACTCCTGTTATTACGTGGTGCGTCCTTCCGCTAAGTTCGCGGAGCATCCGGCGGGCATCGTCCTCGTCCTTTGGTTTTCCCAATATCTCGTCAACAAGTACCACTATGGTGTCGGCAGTAATTACCAGTTCGTCGTCAGCCATTGTCGGCACATACGCTGCTGCTTTCTCTGCAGCGATATACTCAGCCACCTCAGAAGCGGGAAGTCCTGCGGGATAGTTCTCTTGGATGTCGGGCAGCACCCTTACTGTATACGGAATGCCGAGCCCGCTCATCAATTCCTTCCTACGTGGCGAATTGCTCGCCAATACTATATTCATTTTAAATATTGAAAATTGAAAATTAAGAATTAAGAATCACCATCCGAAGGCTTTTGCATCCGACAACCATTTCCCTTGGGCACGCAGCACCTGTTCTATGACGTCACGGGCACATCCCTCACCTCCGTTCTTGTCGCTGATGTAAAGACTTATCTGCTTGATGTCTGAACAGGCATCGGCAGGACAGCACGGACAACCCACGCGTCGCATTATCTCGTAGTCGGGCACGTCGTCACCCATGTATATCACCTCCTCGTCCTTCAGCGAATACTTCTTTAGGAACTCATCGTAGGTGCGAATTTTCACAGCACATTGCATGTAGATATCCTCCACGCCCAGCCGCTCGTAGCGCAGGCGTACAGCATCGGTATTGCCGCCTGTCAAGATAACAATCCTCAGCCCCATTTTCTGCGCCAGCTGAATGGCATAACCGTCCTTGATATTCACTGTGCGGAGAGGTTCTCCGTCCTGATGCAGTGTGATAGTCTGGCACGAGAGCACTCCATCGACATCGAATATCACTGCCTTAATCTTCTTTAGATTGTAGTTTATCATGTATGCTTTTGCTTAATTGTTCATAAATCTGTTGCGTCTGTGGGTCGTCGGTGAGCAGTTGCATCTGCGCACCTATCACATTCCTGTCGTATCGTACTGCTGGTCCCGTCTGTGCTTCCGATGGTGAAAGCGAATGTACCTTTGCTGCTGTCTCGTCGATTAGCGGCAACATTACGTCGAAGGGAATGTCGTGACGTTTGAGCACTTCAGCAGCAAGGTCATAGCAGTGATTGGCAAAATTGCAGGCAAAGACAGCAGCCAGATGCAGATAGCGACGACGTTCTGTGTCGAGTTCCATTGCCCGTGAGCCGATACTCTCTGCCACGCTGTGCAACTGAGCCATAACGTCCCAGTCGGATGCCTCCAGGAAACATGTTATCTGACGGAAGTCCGCCCTGCGCTCCTTGCTGAAGGTCTGCATGGGATAGAACACACCATATCGACGTGCATAACCTTTGAAGATATCCATTGGCATACTCCCAGCAGTATGGACGAAGAGCCGCTCTTCCCTACCCTTGCACAACTGAGGAATGAGTGTCTGCAGCACACTGTCCTTCACCGAAACGATGTATATGTCGGCATCCGGGGTAATCTCACTAATGTCGGTTACAGCCTCGGCATCAGTCTTTGCTGCAAGCACATCTGCCGACTCCATCGTGCGACTATACACTTGCTTGATGTCCTCACCAGCCTCTCGCAGTGCCACTCCAAGATTTGTAGCCAGCCTTCCCGCTCCTATCAGTACTACCTTCACGTCCTACTTCGCAATTCGTCCTTCTTAATATTTCCCCGTATGAACATTCTCCCACTTCAGGCGGTCCTCGTTCTGCGGTTTCCTCTCATCAGCCTTATGCCCAAGGGCAATTATGCACAGACACGAAAGATTCTCCGGAATATCCAGAATTCCGCGGATTACCTCATCGGCAGTTGTACCATCCGACAGTCCTCTGCCTCTCATCTGAACCCAGCAGCTGCCCAGACCAAGGTCTTCTGCCTGATACTGCATCGAGATTGCAGCAATCGAGCCGTCCTCCACCCAGCAGTCGTTCTGCATAGGGTCACCCAGCACCACTACTGCCAGCGGTGCACCTTTTATAAACTGACCTCCAAGGTCCTTGGCATCAGAGAGTTTCTCCAAGTCCATCTTGTCGTCCACAACAACGAACTGCCATCCACGCTGACTCTTGCTTGTCGGTGACATCAAGGCAGCACGCAGTATCAGTTGAACATCCTCAGCACTTATTTCCTCTTCAGTAAACTTACGATGACTGCGGCGCACCTGCACCAAATCCTTGAATGACTCCATATTATCTTGTTTATTTGTTTTTTTACTACGTGCAAAGATAATAACTTTTGCCGACGTACACAAACAGCACGATGTTTTTTTGAATTCCTCTCCAAGAAATTTGGCAGTTCGTTCACTTCTTTGTACCTTTACACCCGAAAAAATATAGTAAACAAGACTATGGCAAAAGACGTAGCATTAGTATTATCGAGCGGAGGTGCACGAGGACTTGCCCACATCGGAGCAATAGAGGAGTTGCAAAGTCAGGGGTATAATATACGCTCTGTCTCCGGATGTTCTATGGGAGCACTAATAGGAGGAGTCTTTGCCGCAGGAAAACTCGAAGAGTTCCGTGAGTGGATGAAGACTATAGACAGGCGACGGATGCTCGAACTTACCGACTTCTCACTGAGTCTCAATCATCTTGCCAAGGGCACACGCATCATTGAGGCTATCATGGAATTCGTGCCCGACGTAGAGATTGCCGACCTTCCGATTCCATATAGTGCAGTAGCTACAGACTGGCGCTCAGGCCGTGAGGTGGTGTTTCGCGAAGGCAGTCTCTTTCAGGCTATCCGTGCCTCCATATCGCTGCCTACCTTCTACGAACCCGTGCAACGTGACGGCATGATACTCATCGATGGCGGTGTAACCAACCCCATCCCCATGAACCGTGTGGTACGCCACCCCGGCGACATTCTTGTTGCCATCGACGTCAGCGGACACGACTACAAGGCACAGTCGGAAATGCAGCAGGAACTGGCAGAAAAACGCAAGCACAGCACATCGCTATCGCAACAGATACTCAACCGCCTTATACCCGACAATTTGGAATTCAACTACTACACCATGCTGTCGCGTGTCAACTCCATCATGATTCGACAGAACTCCAAACTCATGGCGCAGTTGATGAAACCCGACATACTCGTTGACATACAGATGAGCCGCTACACCACATTCGACTTTGACAAGTCAGAGAAACTTATCGCCATAGGTCAGAAAAAGACGCAGCAAGCCCTTGAGAAATATCTATCGAAAGTGGTGTAATGTAATCAAAGGTGGATTTCCTTGTCAACTACCTCACCATTAAGAATACGAAAAGAATTGAGTGTTACATTGCCATTAAGGAGCGAAAGTATGGCATAACGAATTGACGGGTCATTGGCAAGGCGCAAATCTTCTTGTGACGGACGCGAAGGCGAAGCCGGATGAGAATGCCAATTGGCTAAAATCCTTAACCCCTGTGAGCGGGCATACCGCAACGCCGCAAACTGGTCTTTTGGTGCAAAAGAGAAATGCTCTGACGAATGATCAATATTCTCCATCGGATAATTCTCTGTTACATCGCCGCTCTCAGAGCCTAACAAATAACCGCACGACTCTAATGGCGCATCCTTCTCTGCCTGTTCTATCAGTTCGTCTATAATATTCTGTGGTATATTCATCTTGCCTTTTTTCTAAGTTTAAGTCTTCCTTGTTTCAATGCTGCTTTAGGTCACATGCTGCCTGCTCATAGTCAATCAGATGGTCTATTGTAGGATTGGAGCCGCAAATAGGACATGAGTCACGATGCTTCACTGGAACGGTCCTGAACAGCATCGTTTTAGCATCGAAAGTGAGAAGACGGTTTGTCAGCAGTTCACCAACTCCCGTGAAATACTTCAATGTTTCGGCAGCCTGGATTGTTCCAAGCATTCCTGCAATCGCTCCCAACACTCCCGCCTGGGAACAAGTAGGAACTGCACCTGCGGGCGGAGGTTCTTTGAACATACAACGATAGCAGGCGGTTCCTGGAAGATGTGTAAATGTCTGACCGTTAAAACGTAGGATGCCACCATGCGAAAACGGTTTTCCCGCCATTACGCAAGCATCGTTGATAAGGAATTTCACCGGGAAGTTATCAGTTCCATCAACAACGAAGTCGTACTCTTTGATGATGTCCAAGGCGTTGGCGGAATACAGAAATTCCCTGTAAGCATCCACCTTTACATCAGGATTTATTGCCAGGATTTTCTCTTTGGCACTCAGCACCTTGGGGGTACCGACATCCTTGGTGAAATGAATAACCTGTCGCTGCAGATTAGACAAGTCAACAATATCTGCATCGATAATACCGATACGACCTATGCCGGCAGCAGCAAGATACAGAGCCACAGGAGCCCCCAGACCTCCGGCACCCACTACGAGCACTTTGGCATTCATTATCTTTTCCTGACCTTCTACACCCACATCCTGCAA
>JAFTFC010000200.1 GCA_017449725.1 Prevotella sp.
ATTCAGAAGTTCTCCCTGCAGCGTTGCCTTAATGAGTTGGCAGCAGAGGGAGTCATCTTGTTAAATGGTAAGCACATCACCATAGTAGACAGGCAGAAACTGAAATAAATATGCAGTTTCAATAAACATCGTTAGAAATGACTCTGCCCAAGTTCATAATCTGCATGGATGGTACATTCCGTCTGGGAATGGTGAACCAGCATAAGCACTTGCTGAAACCAGGCGATCAGTGCATTGGTGGCGGTTACTATCATTTTGACTATACTTCCAACCGCATCATTCTCGACAGGGAATCCTACGATTTTGGTCGCCCCAAGTGGCATCTGGTGGAGGTGCTGAAAGTGCCTTCGACCTATCGTGGCATGAGAATCGTCTATAAGTACGATGATGGATTCCACGATGATTTCAATGTCAGCGAAGAACTTCAAATCGAGAATTATGACTGAAAAAAGGGAACTCCATTTCTGAAGTCCCCCCAGAGTCCTTTATTCGAGGCATATATCTACACTTTGAATATCCAAGATGATGAGCCACATGCTTCATTTAGTTGGAACAATGAGTGGGCAAGGGGTCTGATAAATAAGCAACTTTCTCTTTTTATGCCAACAATTCTTTCACACCTCCTCTAATCTTACTTGCTACTCAGAGCCTTTACCCTTGGTGATGCCTCCCACGACATCACTGTTCTCAATTGTGGCGTCGGTCTTCTTGACGCTGGCGTTCATCTTGCCGAAGCTCCAGGTGAGGGCGATCGTGAAGGTGCGTCCGCTATGGCGGCTGAGGTTGTCGCTACATCCGGTGACGTCGCCCTTGGTGATGAACGACCTGTAGTGCTGCCGGTTGTGGAAGGGGTTGGAGGCGCTCAGGCGCAGGGTGAGGCGGTCGTCCTTGAGGAAGGAGCGCTGCAGGCTGAACCCGTAGCGGTTGAAATGCGACTCGTAGCCATAGACGCTGGAGATGGAGCGTCCTGCCTGTCCGAAGGTATAGGCTGTGAAGAGGAGTTTCCACGGCAGCATCTGACTGACATATCCGTAGTAGAAGCATCCGTAGCCGCTCTGGTCGAGGTCGGTATTGTGGATAAAGGCGTGGGTATGCCCGGCGTTGACATTGCCCACAACGGTAGTGTTGTCGAAGGGTTTCCACTGTGCGTATCCTTCTATCTGCCACACCCTCTGGCGCACGATGTTGTCGTAGGTCTGGTAGCGCACGTCGCCAACTGCCCACATGCTGCTACTGATGCCTCCGTTCCACCATTTATACTGGGGTGCGAGCTGCAGGGTGAGTCTCCTGCCTATGTACATATACATCAGCGAGAGCGACTGCTGGTGGTTGCTCGAGAGGTGGGCGTTGCCGTAGTTTACCATCGATGGAGAACTCTGTACGGCGGGGTTTAGGTAGGTGATGCCGGGACGCGATATGCTGGTGGTATAGGTGAGTTTCAGCGAACGGCTGGCGTCTATCTGGTACTTCACGCTGGCCTGTGGCACCCAGTCGCTTAGGTGTTTCTTGAAGTCGTCGGTCGATGCGTCGGGATAGTGCCCCCTCATGTAGCTATATTCGTAGCGCAGTCCTGCCCGAGCCGACCATTGTGCGTGGTTGAAGATGTAGTCGGCATAGGCGGCGGCGATGCGGGTGGTGTGGTCGAAGGCGGCAGCATCCTCTGTGTCGGTGCCGAAGAATCGCTGGAGGGTGTTGCTGGTGTTGCTGCGGTCGATGTATTTGGCTCCCACCTCGAGCTTATGACCCTCCCAGAGTGGACGCACGTAGTCGGCCTGGAAGGTGTGCTCGGTGAAGTTCTCGCGCAGGTTCCTGGAGTATCCGGTATAGTCGAACGGCACGTTATATGTCTGAGAGATATTTGTCTCCTGCTCGGTACGCTGGCGTGTCAGCGCAAGCATGTACGAGAGTGTGAGCTGCTCACCCTTGCGGCGGGTCTTATGCTCGTAGTCGAGTCGTCCGTTCCACGAGTGGTGGCTGTAGTTGGGTAGCCACGAATAGGCATTGTAGCCGTATGTCTGGCTACCCGAGGGCGAGAGCATCTGAGTCGTGTTGTCGTTCTTCACGTTCACCTTGTAGAAATAGCCTCCGAAGGAAGCAGAGATGAGGTTCAGCGTGTCGATGTCGTAACTGGCGTTGATGTCGGCATAATGCAGATAGCCGGGACTGTTGCCTGTGCTGCGGCTCACCTCCTTATTGCCCGACTCACGGAAGGTGTTCTCGCTGAGGTCTTCCGACTCTGTCTGCCGCTCGGTCATCTTGGAGTAACCGTAGTCGACAGACACCACCGCCTTACCCACTTGTGTGGCGAGATAGGCACTGAAGAACGGCGACCCCGACGACTCGTACTGCGCTGTCAGCGAGCCCATTAAGCCGTCTACCTTACTGCCTTCCATCATTACGATGTTGAGAATGGCATTCACTCCCTCGGCATCCTCGCGTGCTCCCGGGTCGGTAATCACCTCTATGCGTTTCACGCTGCTTGCCGGCAGCGCCTTGAGTATCTCTTTGGCGTTCTTCGACAGACTTGGATCGAAGTGTCCGTTTCGGTATATCTTATAACTGCTATTGCCCTTCACCTTTATGTTGTCCTCGGCGTCGATAGTTACCATAGGCACTCGTCGAAGCATGTCGAACACCGTCTGTGTCTTCGAGTCTTTGTCGGCCTGCACGTCATACCCCACTCGGTCTATCTCCTGTTTTATAAGCTGGCGTTGCGCCTTCACCACGATGCCCTCCAGTTCCTGCGACCAGGTTATGGAGTCGTTGCCC
>JAFTFC010000201.1 GCA_017449725.1 Prevotella sp.
GGGAAGAAATTGCCGATAATGCTCAGTGTTACCATCAGCGACCTGGCAGGACGAACACTTAGTGGACAGACACTCGACGCTTTCCTTGCCAGCATAGAGAGTTATCCGATTTTCTCGGTAGGACTGAACTGCTCTTTCGGAGCAGCCCAGATGAAGCCATACCTAAAGGAACTGGCGCAGAAAGCGCCGTATTTTATCAGTGCTTACCCCAACGCGGGACTGCCCAACTCAATGGGCTTGTACGATGAGACGGTGGAATCGATGTCTCCTCAGATACAGGAATTTATTGATGAACGTCTGGTGAATATAGTCGGAGGCTGTTGCGGAACAGACGACAAGTTTATAGCGAGTTATGCTCGGATGGCAGAAGGGAAGCCAACCCACGAGGTGGTGGCACGACCTGATACTCTTCGCCTGTCAGGATTAGAAGTGCTCGACGTAACGCCGGAAGTACACTTCGTCAATGTAGGCGAGCGCTGCAATGTGGCTGGTTCAAGAAAGTTTCTTCGCTTGATACAAAACAAGGAGTACGAAGAGGCAATGAGCATTGCTCGTAAACAGGTTGACGATGGAGCGTTGGTAATAGACGTTAATATGGACGACGGACTCCTCAATGCTAAGGCAGAGATGCGTACATTCCTTAACCTCATCGCATCAGAACCTGATATCGCGCGCGTACCTATTATGATAGACTCTTCTAACTGGGATGTTATCATGGAAGGTCTGAAGTGCGTACAGGGTAAAGCCATCGTTAATTCTATTTCACTTAAAGAAGGTGAGGAAGTTTTCATAAGCCATGCCCGTGACGTCATGCGTTTCGGTGCTGCCGTTGTCGTGATGTGCTTCGACGAGGAGGGACAGGCAACAACTTACGAGCGGCGCATAGAGATTGCTCAAAGAGCATATAATATACTTACCCAGAAAGTGGGAATGAACCCTCTGGATATAATCTTCGATCCCAATGTGCTGGCTGTAGCAACAGGAATGGAAGAGCATGATGCGTATGCACTTGACTTCATACGTGCTACAGAGTGGATTTGCAAGAACCTCTCCGGTGCACATGTAAGCGGCGGCGTGAGTAACTTAAGTTTCTCATTCCGCGGAAATAACTATATACGTGAGGCAATGCATGCGGTATTCCTATACCATGCCATTCAGAAGGGAATGGACTTCGGAATAGTGAACCCGGCATCAAAGGTTCTGTATACCGATATACCCAAGGAACAACTCGAAATAATTGAGGATGTTGTTTTAAACCGCGGTAATGGAGCGACGGAAAGGCTGATAGCCTTGAGCCAGCAACTGATGGAGCAAAAGGAAACGGCTGTAAAAAAGAACCCTTCAGAAACCCCTTCGCCAGTTCAACCATTAGCATCGAAAAGTGTAGAGGAAAGACTTCAATACGCTCTGATAAAAGGTGTTGGTGACTTCCTTGAAGAAGACCTAAAGGAAGCAATTGAGAATTATCCAAGGGCAGTAGATATTATAGAAGGACCGCTGATGGCTGGTATGAACATAGTTGGGGAACTCTTCGGTGAAGGCAAAATGTTCCTTCCTCAGGTGGTAAAGACTGCACGCACTATGAAGCAGGCAGTTACAATACTGCAGCCATATATAGAGAAAGACAAAACTTCTGGTGCGAAGAAAGCAGGGAAGGTACTCCTGGCAACCGTGAAGGGTGATGTGCACGACATAGGTAAGAACATTGTGTCGGTAGTGATGGCATGCAATAACTATGAGGTGATTGATATGGGCGTGATGGTCCCGGCTGAGCAGATTGTGCGTAAGGCTAAGGAAGAGAATGTAGATCTCATCGGACTCAGCGGACTGATAACTCCATCACTTGAAGAAATGGTTAACGTGGCAAACGAACTGGCTCGTGCAGGTCTTGACATACCTATTATGATAGGAGGGGCAACTACCAGTCGATTGCACGTTGCACTTAAGATAGCGCCAGTGTATCAAGGACCGGTAGTATGGCTTAAGGATGCATCCCAGAATGCCATCCTTGCCCAGAAACTGCTTGATGAGAAAGAAGAACCGAAGTTGGAGAAACAACTTAACGAACAATATGAAAAAATGCGTAGCGACTATGCCAAGGAACAGGAGCATCTGATGAGCATAGAAGAGGCGCGAAAAAACAAACTCAATCTTTGGGATAAGGAATAGAAATGAAAAAGAAAAATTGGCACTTGCTACCAGGACAGCCCATCACAGAGATGGACAAGAAGATTATGTGGTGGGAGAACAAAGGAAAACTCGTGCCTCGACGCGAACTGATAAAGACACCTGAGCAGATAGAAGGTATCCGTAGGGCAGGTGTAGTGAATACTGGTGTACTGGACGAAGTGGCTAAGAATATTCACGAAGGAATGAGCACTCTTGAGATAGACGAGATATGCATGGATTACTGCAATGCTCATAATGCCACTCCGGCATGTCTTAACTACGAGGGATTTCCAAAGAGTGTATGTACTAGCATAAATGAAGTGGTGTGTCACGGCATTCCAAAGGCAGAGGATATCTTGCGTGAGGGAGACATTATAAATGTAGACTTCACTACCATTGTCGACGGATATTATGCCGACGCTTCACGAATGTTTATCATCGGTAAGACTACCCCTGAGAAGGAACAACTTGTTAGAGTGGCTAAAGAGTGCCTTGAAATAGGTGCTGAGGCTGCCAAACCATACTGTTTCGTAGGAGATATTGGCAATGCAATTGACAAACATGCACGTAAGTATCATTACGGTATCGTACGAGACCTCTGCGGTCACGGTGTAGGACTACAGTTCCATGAGGATCCCGAGGTGGAGCACTACGGGAAGAAGGGGACGGGAATGCTGCTCGTTCCAGGAATGGTGTTTACAATAGAGCCAATGGTGAACATGGGAACATGGAGGGTATTCATTGATGCAGATGACCCTTACGGATGGGAGGTTATCAGTGAGGATGAGAAACCCAGTGCACAGTGGGAACACACCTTCTTGATGACGGAAACAGGAGTGGAAATACTATCATACTGATGAGCGACATATATATATTAGGTATAGAGAGTTCTTGCGACGATACGAGTGCGGCAGTTATGAAGAACAATCTTCTGTTGTCGAACGTTACTGCTTCGCAGAAGGTGCATGAGGAGTATGGTGGGGTAGTGCCGGAACTTGCATCAAGAGCCCACCAGCAGAACGTAGTGCCCGTGGTAGATCAGGCTCTTAAGAAAGCGGGCATAAACAAAGAACAGCTTTCTGCCATTGCTTTTACACGCGGACCGGGTCTGATGGGTTCTCTGCTTGTAGGGGTTAGTTTCGCAAAAGGCTTTGCCCGTTCTCTTGGCATTCCGATGATAGATGTGAACCACCTGCAAGGGCACGTAATGGCTAACTTTATTATGGAGGAGAGCGAACAGACCTCACCTCCGCCATTTCCATTTATTTGCCTTCTGGTTAGTGGAGGTAACTCTCAGATTGTAAAGGTTAATGCTTATAATGATATGGAAGTATTGGGGCAGACAATAGACGATGCAGCCGGTGAGGCTATCGACAAGTGCTCCAAGGTTATGGGACTCGGTTATCCCGGTGGTCCTATAATCGACCGTTTGGCTCGGCAGGGAAATCCGAAAGCATACAAGTTTGCCAAGCCTCACATTCCTGGTTTTGATTATAGTTTCAGTGGTCTGAAGACCTCGTTCCTCTATAATCTTCGTGACTGGGTGAAAGAAGAGCCGAATTTCGTTGAGCACCATAAGGAAGACCTTGCGGCATCGCTCGAGGCTACTATTGTTGATATCCTGATGGACAAACTCCGTAAGGCGGTTAAGGCGACTGGAATACAACATGTGGCTTTGGCAGGCGGAGTCAGTGCCAACAACGGACTTAGGAACGCTTTCCATGAACATGCCAAGAAATATGGTTGGACTATCTATATACCTAAATTCAGTTATACTACTGACAATGCCGCAATGATAGGTGTTACGGGTTATTATAAATTCTTGGACAAGGATTTCTGTAGTATTGACGTGCCGGCATTCTCAAAGGTTACGTTCAAATAGATTAAACAAAAAGAAATATATATGGAATTTGAAAACAAAGTATTGAGCAAGGAGATAAACACCCTGCTCTATGAAACAGGTAAGACATTAGGTACTGCGGAAAGCTGTACTGGTGGTCTTATTGCTGAGTCTATAATTGCAGCACCGGGAAGCAGTCAGTACTTCAAGGGTAGTATCGTGTCGTATGTAGATGAAGTGAAAGAGCGGCTCCTTGGTGTTGATGCGGAACTGATGAAAGAAAAGACGGCTGTGTGTGAAGAGGTGGCATGCCAAATGGTGAAGGGTGCGTGCAGGACACTGAATACCACCTATGCAATAGCAGCAACAGGCTTTGCTGGTCCTGGCGGAGGTGCACCCGGAGTACCAGTAGGCACTATCTGGTTGGCATGCGGAACCGAGGATGATATGGTCACATACAAGATGACAGAAGATAACGGAAGAGACAAAAATCAGTCGGCAGCAGCCTACAAGGCTCTTCAACTGTTTCTGGAATACCTGAAAGGAACAGATAAAGAATAATTCTCGAAAAAAATCTTAATTTTAAAGATTATTGAAGAAATATTTTGTCGTTTCGGAAAAACTTTGTAATTTTGCACCCTGTTTGGAATAAGTATCAAAAAAGAAATCAAAAAAAGGTAGATAGCAATGTCTAAGATTTGTCAAATTACGGGTAAGAAAGCCCAAATAGGAAACAACGTTTCACACTCTAAGCACCGCACAAAGCGTAGTTTCGATGTGAACCTTTTCAGCAAGAAGTTCTACTATGTAGAAGAACAGTGCTGGATACAGTTGAAGATAAGTGCTGCTGGTCTTCGCCTTATCAATAAGGTAGGTCTTGACGCCGCTCTGAAGCAGGCTGTCAGCAAAGGCTATGTAGATTGGAAAGATATTAAAGTGATAGGAGACTAGTACCATGGCATCAAAGAAAGCTAAAGGCAATAGAGTACAGGTAATCTTGGAATGCACCGAGATGAAGAATAGTGGTCTGCCCGGAACAAGCCGTTATATTACGACTAAGAACCGCAAGAACACTCCTGAGAGAATGGAACTTATGAAGTATAACCCCATCCTGAAGAAGATGACTCTTCACAAGGAAATCAAATAAGGAGTAAAGAAGAATGGCAAAGAAAACCGTCGCTACCCTCCATGAAGGCTCAAAGGATGGTCGCGCTTACACAAAAGTTATCAAGATGGTAAAGAGCCCTAAGACAGGTGCTTACATCTTTGACGAGCAGATGGTTCCCAACGAGGAAGTAAAGGATTTCTTTAAGAACTGATATCCTAACAAACTAAAGAATATCGGGCTGCATCCGTAAGGTTGTAGCCCGCTTTATTTTGTAGTTTCAAAAAAAATGATTACATTTGCACGTTCAATATTTGATATATGGGATTATTCGGATTATTTAATAAAGAAAAGAAGGAAACTCTCGACCGAGGTCTGGAGAAAACTAAACAGAGCGTTTTCGACAAACTGACTCGTGCCGTTGCAGGAAAGTCAAAGGTGGACGATGATGTCCTGGATGACCTTGAGGAAGTGCTTGTGACGAGTGATGTCGGCGTTGATACCACTCTTAAGATTATAAAAAGAATAGAGGAGAGAGTGGCACGCGATAAGTATGTTTCAACCTCAGAATTGAATGGGATATTGCGTGACGAAATTTCTAACCTGTTGGCTGAGAATGGCAACGAGGATAATGATAACTGGGATCTTCCCTCTGACCATCGTCCTTACGTTATACTGGTTGTGGGAGTTAACGGCGTTGGTAAGACTACCACGATAGGAAAACTTGCTTGGCAGTTCAAACAGGCTGGCAAAAAAGTGTATCTTGGCGCAGCCGATACTTTCCGTGCTGCTGCCGTAGAGCAGTTGTGTATTTGGGGCGAGAGAGTCGGTGTGCCGGTGATTAAGCAGCAGATGGGTTCAGATCCTGCCAGTGTCGCTTTCGATACTCTCAGTTCTGCAAAAGCCAATGATGCTGATGTTGTGCTCATTGATACTGCAGGCAGACTTCATAATAAGGTGGGACTGATGAACGAACTGAAGAA
>JAFTFC010000202.1 GCA_017449725.1 Prevotella sp.
AGTTCGAGAAGTTCGCGTTGGGCGGGCATTTTCAGTAGCGCTTCGAAGGTGAAGCCCTTATAGCAACATATGTTCTTGGTGGTGCCGCTTCGGTTGGCGCGTGCCAGTTCGGCAAAGCACTCCGCCTGATACATGGGGTCGCCGCCCGAGAAGGTGACGTCAGCGTAAGGGTCTGCCTCGATAACACGCATTATATCCTCTGTCGGTGTCATGGTGCCTGCCGCCATGTCCCATGACTGAGGGTTATGGCAGCCCTTGCACTCATGTTGGCAACCGGCACAATAAATGGAGGTCCGGAATCCCGGACCATCCACCGTTGTGTCTTCTATAATCTTGATAACTGAAATCATAGCCTCTCGAAGAGGTCAAGTTGGTTGCCGCCGTCGATATGTGTCACGCGGTCGTTCAGTTCGGAGAGTTTGCCGTGGTTCCAGCGGTCGGTAGTACCTACGAGGTAACCCGTGATGCGCTGCAGGCGGTCGATGTGGTGGCTTCCGCACTTGGGACAACTCTCCATGTGTGGGTCGGAATTCTCATATCCGCACGCCATACAGCGGTTGCGGTTGTGGTTCACTGAGCCATAACCCATATTGAGGCGGTCCATCATATCTACAACATCCATGATAACCTTCGGGTTATGCGTTGCGTCACCGTCTATTTCTACATAGAAGATGTGTCCGCCGCGGGTCATCTCGTGGTAAGGAGCTTCAACTTCAGCCTTGTGGCGTGCCGAACACTTGTAGTAAACGGGCACGTGGTTAGAGTTGGTGTAGTAGTCGCGGTCGGTAACACCGGGAATGCTGCCGAACTTCTTACGGTCCACCTTGGTGAACTTGCCTGACAGTCCCTCTGCTGGAGTAGCCAGAACACTGTAGTTGTGCTGGTACTGCTCGCAGAAGTCGTTAACGCGCTGACGCATGTATCCTACTATCTTCAGTCCAAGCTGCTGAGCCTCCTCCGACTCACCATGGTGCTTGCCTACAAGGGCAACAAGACACTCTGCCAGTCCGATGAATCCGATACCCAGTGTTCCCTGGTTGATTACAGACTCTACGGTCTCGTCCGGTTTCAGGTTCTCGGCATTGATCCATAGTGAACGCATGAGCAGCGGGAACTGCTTAGCGTAGGCTGTCTTCTGGAAGAGGAAACGCTCGTGCAACTGGCGTGCCGTGATTTCGAGCATGTTGTCGAGTTTTGCGAAGAAGGTAGCTATGCGCTGCTCCTTGTCCTCGATAACCATACACTCTATTGCGAGTCGTACGATGTTGATGGTAGAGAAAGACAGGTTACCGCGACCGATGGAAGTCTTCTGCCCGAAGCGGTTCTCGAACACGCGGGTGCGGCATCCCATGGTAGCCACCTCATGAATGTAGCGTTTGGGGTCGTCGGCACGCCATTCCTCGTCCTGATTGTATGTTGCGTCGAGGTTCAGGAAGTTGGGGAAGAACCTGCGTGCCGTCACCTTGCAAGCCAGTTCGTAGAGGTCGTAGTTGCGGTCCTCGGGCAGGTAGTTAACTCCGCGCTTTTTCTTCCATATCTGGATGGGGAAGATGGCTGTCTCGCCATTGCCTACACCCTCGTATGTAGACTTCAGTATCTCGCGCATGATGCAACGTCCCTCTGCCGAGGTGTCGGTACCGTAGTTTATTGAAGAGAATACCACCTGGTTACCGCCGCGCGAGTGGATGGTATTCATGTTGTGGATGAACGCCTCCATCGACTGGTGTACTCGTGCTACGGTCTTGTTCACTGCGTGCTGGATTACTCTGTCCACACCCTTCAGTCCGTTGAGGTCGCGCTGTATGTAGTCGTCGAGTTCCTTCTGGTAGAGTGAAGAGTAGTCCTCACCGTTGAGTTCCTCCAGATTCTTCAGCTCTTCTATAAAGGTAGCGCGCACGTAAGGAGCCAGATAGAAGTCGAAGGCGGGGATAGCCTGACCTCCGTGCATCTCGTTCTGTGCTGTTTCCATAGAGATACATGCCAGTACTGATGCTGTCTCGATGCGCTTAGCGGGGCGTGACGAACCGTGACCTGCCGAGAAACCTCCTTCGAGGATGTGGTCCAAGGGGTGCTGCACGCAGGTGAGCGACTTGGTGGGGTAGTAGTCTTTATCGTGTATGTGCAGATAGTTGTGTGCTACGGCGTCGCGGCTTTCCTCGCTCAGTAGGTAGTCGTCGACAAAGGGCTTCGTTGATTCAGAGGCGAACTTCATCATCATTCCTGCCGGAGTGTCGGCATTCATGTTGGCATTTTCGCGGGTAACGTCGTTGTTCTTGATGTTGATAATCTCGAGGAACACGTCGCGTGTCTTCGCCTTGCGGGCGATAGAGCGCTGGTTGCGGTATGCGATGTATCGCTGTGCCACGTCCTTGCGTGCAGAGTTCATCAGCTCCATCTCTACTGCGTCCTGGATGTTCTCCACGGTCATCTGTGGTTTGCCGTGTACGTTGATGTGATCTGTGATTTGCTGGATGAGGCTTTCGTCCTCACCCTGGTCGGTGTGGAGCATCGCCTTACGAATAGCAGCCATTATTTTCTGCTCGTTGAAGCCCACGATGCGTCCGTCTCTTTTTACAACTGTCTGAATCATTTTTACTTTAGATTATATAGTTAGCGTAATAATTAAAATCTCTTCACCTTTGTTTGTTTCCGAAAATCGTTTGCAAAGGTACTATAATATTTCTAAAGTTGTACGTTTTGGAAAACTTTTGTCGTGTTAAAAAATGTCAATCCACTGATTATCAAGTATTTAATTTTTCATTTTGGAAAACTTTGTGCTTACTGTGCTTTTCCAAAGTTTCCCGTTTTGTCATACTTTTGAAATAAAAATACGCTTTCGGTGATACAAATCTGTTACTCCCAGCACTCGATATCGTTAACAATTTCGGGCAATTTACTGCGTTGGAAGGTGGGGTCTTTTATGCCCTGCCGCTTCTGGCTGCGGTAGTCATCAAGGAGGCGGAATACGTATTTGCCAAGGAGAGCAATGGCAACGAGGTTGCATGCGGTGAGCAGTGCCATGCAGAGGTCTATCATGCTCCATACAACTTCGAGGGTGGTCCAGGCACCGAAGAGCACCATCGCGCCGCCAGAGAGCAGGCGATAGGTGGTCATGGCGGTGCGACTCTGGGTCATAAACCGGACATTAGCCTCTCCGTAATAGTAGTTGCCAATCATCGACGAGTAGGCGAAAAGGAAGATGGCGATAGCGATGAAGGTAGGACCCCATGAGCCGACTTCCGACTCCAGTGCAGCCTGAGTCAGCATGATACCGTTCAGTTCGGGTGAGGTATAGAGTCCGCTGATGAGGATGATGAATGCCGTGCACGAGCAGACCACCAGGGTATCGGTGAATACACCTAACGCCTGAATGAGTCCCTGCTTCACGGGGTGGGAGACTGCTGCCGTCGCCGCAGCGTTTGGGGCGCTGCCTTCACCGGCTTCGTTGCTGAAAAGACCACGTTTCACACCATTCATAATGGCTGCACCAAGGGTGCCTCCCACAGCTTGTTCGATGCCGAAAGCACTCTTGATGATTACTGCAAGAACATGGGGAACCTGTTGGATGTTCATTATGATGACAACGATAGCCAGTACGAAGTAACCCACTGCCATAACCGGAACCAGCACCGAACTGACCTTGGCGATGCGCTGGATGCCGCCAAAAACAATGATAAGCGTCAGCACGGCGAGCACCACTCCCGTTGCCATCGGATTCCACCCGAAAGCACCTTCCATTGCACCACAGATAGTATTTGTCTGTACGGAGTTGTTCGCCAAGCCGAACGATACGGTTATGAGAACAGCGAAGAGTACCGCCATCCAGTGGCAGTGCAAGCCCCGCTGTATGTAGTATGCAGGACCGCCGATGTACGAGTCCTTATGGTGCTGTTTGAAGAGCTGTCCCAGTGTCGACTCCACGAAAGCCGTTGCCGAACCCACTAACGCCATCACCCACATCCAGAACACGGCGCCCGGTCCGCCTACGGCGATGGCTGTGGCTACACCTGCCAGATTGCCCGTGCCGACGCGTGAAGCCAACGACACGGCAAAGGCCTGGAACGATGATATGTGCTTTTCGCTGCCTTGCGGTTTCACCGAAGAGTCCGTCAGCAGGCGCAACATTTCGCCAACCATGCGGAACTGCACAAAACGTGTGCGCCACGTAAACCACAGACCGCAACCTATCAGGGCGGCGATAATAACATAGCCCCACAGGGCATCGTTGATTTGGTTGAGTATGTTCAGTATAGACTCCATATTCTGTTGGTTTCTGTCTCAGTAATTTTTTTGCAAAGGTAACAATAAACTTCCAATTAGTCAAGTCATATTTTGTTCTTCTCTAATTTTTTTATATCTTTGCACTAGAAATAATCAATCATCATGACAACCTACTCGAAGTTCAAGGAATACATCTGGTTGGTGAACACCATCCGACACGCCAAGGCGATAACGCTGGCAGAGATCAATGAGCGGTGGCTCGAGACGGAGATGAGCGAGGGCGTCGAGATGGCACGCACCACGTTCTACCGCCACAAGTGCGCCATCGAGGATATTTTCGGCATCATCATCGACTGCGACAAGAAGAACGGCAACCGCTACTATATCAGCAACAGCTACGTGCTGGGCGAGGACTCCGTACAGAACTGGATGCTCTCGACGCTCAGCGTGGGTAACATGGTGGAGGAGAGTCAGAGCCTGCACCACCGCATCCTCTTGGAACATATTCCGTCGGGTGGCGACCACTTGCAGCTGGTCATCAAGGCGATGAAGGAAAACCGCACTGTCGCCCTAACCTATCGCCGCTACACGGCAGCCACGAGCAGCCACTTCACCCTGGAGCCTTACTGCGTAAAACTGTTCCGCCAGCGCTGGTATTTGGTGGGGCGGCTCTCCAAGGGCGTTCTGGCTACCTTCGCCTTTGATCGCATGGAAAACATTGAGCTGCTCGACCAGCGTTTCAAGATGCCCGACGACTTCGATGCCCTCGACTTCTTCCGCGACAGTTTCGGAATTGTCGTTGATGACAAGGTGCCGTTGCAGCGCATTGTGGTGCGTGCCTACGGCTTCGAACCTTATTACATGCGCGACCTGCCGCTGCATCACACCCAGCGCGAGATAGCCGCCAGCGAGGAGTATGCCGACTTCGAACTGACCCTCCGTCCCACTTCCGACTTCAAGACCAAACTCATCTCGCGTGGCGAGTGGCTTCAGGTTCTGGAGCCCCAGTCGCTTGCCGATGAGATTGTGGAATGGCACCAGAAAGCCGTTGAGCGATATAAAAAATAAAAAAAGTCCGAGGATGTTTCACGAACTGAAACAACCTGCCGTTATCTTTGCACCATAATTCGTAAGTTTAACTAAATAAAGAATAGGATTATGGAAAAATTAGTAGACCTTGGAATGACCAAGCTCTTCACGTTGGCAGAGTATGTATGTGGAAAAATCGGAGTGGTACAACCAGAGACGACCCCAATCCCTCAACCCAAGCCCGAGATGAAGCCCACCATCCGTTTTTCGAAAGCCGACAGACTGGTAGAAGGAGATTTGTTCAAATGAAAGCCTTATATTAAGCTTGTAGTCTTAAACTATTATAAAAACGAGCAGGAGTGGTGTTGATTCCAAGAAAAAATGATTAAATTTGTGGTCAATAAAAGACCGAGAAGATGTTGCTACAGAAGAATATCGTTAAGAAATACATGGGGCTGCTCGACGACGAGCAGGTCAAGGCGGCTTGGGGGCAGTACAAGAGCTACTTCCTGAACAAGGACATACAGCAGAACATCCGGCAGTCGAAGGAGGAGCAGTTCCAGGAGGGTTTTCTGCGCGAATTGTTTGTAAAGGTGCTGGGCTACACGCTGAACCCGTCGCCCAACTTCAACCTCATCACGGAGAAGAAGAACGAGACAAACGCGAAGAAGGCCGACGGTGCCATTCAGAAGGACGGCGTGGTGATAGGCGTGATAGAGCTGAAGGACCACAAGACCACCGACCTATCGAAGGTGGAGCCGCAGGCCTTTAACTACAAGAGTCAGCACCCGCAGGCATGGCTGGTCATCATCTCGAACTTCGAGAAGTTGCGCCTCTACATTGACAATGCCGTGGAGCACCGCGAGTGGGATTTGTTCCGGCTCACGGAGGATGACTTCCGCGAACTGTACCTCTGTCTGGCGTGGCAGCAGGTGTGGCGTGGGGTTGCCCTGCAGATGAAGCAGGAGTCGGTGTCGAGCGAAGACCAGATTACGAAGGCACTCTATCGCGACTATTCACAGTTCAAGCGCGTTCTCTTTGCAGACATTTTGGAACAGAATCCAACTCCTGAAGGGAAGGATGAAAAGGAGTGGCAATTGCTTTTGTTCAAGAAAACCCAGAAATTGTTAGACCGCCTGCTGTTTATCTTCTTTGC
Organism: Prevotella sp.; assembly: GCA_017449725.1. Classification (GTDB taxonomy): domain Bacteria; phylum Bacteroidota; class Bacteroidia; order Bacteroidales; family Bacteroidaceae; genus Prevotella. The sequence goes on from JAFTFC010000202.1 coordinate 6,407, forward strand.
AGAGGATTGTGGTTTGTTACCCCCTAACTCAATGGTGCAGATTATCGACCAATGGGAGAAACTTAAGGAGATGGACGAATACCGTCCTTTCTATGATCGATTGAAGAAGTACTTTGGGTATATGAACACAGGTTTCCAGGGTAAGAAGTACGAGATATTCGCCTATAATGGCGGACTCTTCAAACCGGACGATGTGCTGGAGAACATCAAGGTTAGTGATGAGCTCTTGGCAAAGCATACTCGTAAGTTGTCTGAGTACGATTTTGAGAGCGATGTAGATGTGAATATTCTGGGGCATATCTTTGAAAACTCACTGTCAGAGATTGAAGAGGTAACGCAGCAAATCAATAGCGGTGCAGCTCCACAGACATCAAAGCGTAAACAGGATGGTGTGTTCTATACGCCTCAGTACATCACCAAATACATTGTTGAGAATACTGTCGGTCGTCTTTGTGCAGCGAAGAAGCAAGAGTTGAACATCATAGAAGACGAATATTTCTCTGACCAGCGTCGCCAGATGCAAACTAAGAAACGCCTTTTGGATCAGTTGCAGCAATATCGTGAGTGGCTGTTGCAGATTACGATTCTCGACCCTGCTTGCGGTAGTGGTGCTTTCCTGAATGCTGCATTGCGGTTCCTGATGGCTGAGCACAAACTGATAGACGAGATGGAGGCAAAGGTGACGGGCTCTGCCATCGTGTTCCAAGACGTGGAGAACAGCATCTTGGAGCATAACCTCTACGGCGTTGACATCAATGAGGAGAGTGTGGAGATAGCCCAGCTGGCCCTTTGGCTGCGCACCGCCAAGCCCCACCGCAAGCTGAACTCGCTGAACCAGAACATCAAGTGCGGCAACTCGCTCATCAGCGACCCTGCCGTAGCAGGCGAAAAAGCCTTCGACTGGCAGCGGGAGTTCCCGAAGGTCTTCGAAAAGGGCGGCTTCGATGTGGTGATTGGCAATCCGCCGTATGTGAGAGCCGACAGCCCAGGAAACTCTTTGGATTTTCGTAATTATATGATCACATGTGGAAAGTGGGAAACACTGGCTGGTAAATGGGATCTATATGTTCCGTTCTTAGAGTTGTCAATAAAGTTATCCAAGCCAAACAGTCTTTGCTCATTCATTATTCCCGATGCCTATTGCCATGCTGAGTATGGCAAGCGGAGCCTTGAATACATGAAGTCAAAGCACTATCTTTCGATGATAGACTATTTCCCAAATGTTGAAGTGTTTGAGGGAGTTGGTGTAAAGAGCATCATCGTAAATTTTGACAAGAAAGGAGTGATAGGCTTTGTGCAAAGAATTCATGATACAGACCATCATTTCATAGAGAAGGTGCTGACTGATTATCCAGATAACCTGCGTATTGATGCCAAACAAAGCATTTTAGAAGGCAAATCACGCTTGATTCCACTTGGCAATGTTTGTTATATGTCTGTAGGTATTGTCGGGAATAGTGATGAGAAGCAATTCAAGGGCGAGTTTGAAGTTGGCGATTTGCTTTCTACTTCTCAAAACGAGACGCACCCCAAGCTCTACTTCGAAGGCAAGGACATTTGGCGATGGGGACTGATGCAGCGACGTTATATAGAATATGGTACAGAACGCTCACCACAGAAATGGAGACGTAAGGGATTTACAGAAATGTTCGAAGGGTCGCCAAAGTTGGTTACTATGCGTAGCCCAGGTACCCAGCCTCGAACGATGCTTGATGTAGATAATGGTTATTTCAACGAAAGTGCCATTGGCTTCAAACGTTGGATAGACCTGCAAGGGGTGAATAACAATAGCGTGTCAAAAGCCTATGGAGACGAAGGAGAACGAAACCGTTTTGAAACTCTGTCAACAAACTATGACTATTTGACCTTGCTCGCCATATTCAATTCTTCGCTTATTCGCTACGAACTAAATACCAACAGGCGAAGCAATATTCACATCTACCCCGATGATTGGAAACGATTGTCATTACCCGTCCTTGAACAGGATGCTGAAAATGAGACGCTTGCCAACCAATTAAGTTCTCTTGCTGACACAATGCTCACTCTCAACCAGCAGTTGCAAGAGAAGCGCAGCCGCTTCCTCCGTCGTCTGAGTGAGAACATAGAAGGTGTGAAGATAACGACAGCCCTTCAGACCTTCGACCGCCTGACTTTTGCCGAGTTCACTGCCGAGCTGAAGAAACAGAAGATACGCATCCCGCTGATGCAGCAAAACGAGTGGGAGGAGTTCTTCGACGCCAGCGCAGCCGAGTGCCAGCAGCTCACCGTCCAGATAGCAGCTACCGATGCCGAGATAGACACCAAGGTCTTCGACCTCTACGACCTGACTGACGAAGAGCGGAAGATTGTGATGGAGGCATAATATTTGAAACTTGCAAGAAGAACATTATTAAATATATGGAAGTTGTAATTATCGTCATTGTTGCATTTATAATAATTGTTGCGCTTTCGTCTGACAAAAAGGCGAAACAGCAGCGAAACAATGAGAAGGTGATAGATATTCTCAATCGTGCCCACGAGAAAGAGAAAACGAAGCTGGAAGAGAAGATTGCTGAAAAAGAAGCTGGAAGAGAAGATTGCTGAAAAAGAAGTTGCCATGAAGGAAATAGCTACAAGCGAGGTCAGTGAGACCATTCCAGATGAAAAGATGCTAGTCAGTAAAAGCACCTTCGAAGACATGCGCCACATGCAAAAGGAAACCTGCGACATGGTAAAGGACATCTGTAGGGAGCGCGACTTTCAGAAATACGTGTTAGGTATCACGACTGGCAATGACAGCGTTGATAACAGCCAGAAGATGTATGAGAGCCTGAAGTTCTTTATCATACAGGACATATTGAGAAGCTATTCCAGACTGGGCCACAGATACTATTCCGGTGGCGGAGCAAGGAAGAAATATTGCAGCATAGCGTTTGACACTCCTGAAGGGCAGCTGCTCTATGGCATCGTCATGCAGATGATGAAACTGGATGACAACAAACTTCTCGACTGGGAAGAAGTCAAAAGTGGCATTGGCAAAAACGACCGATACAGCCAACAGATACGAAAGACTGCTATAGAGGCTCTGAATACCTACGCCAATGCCGATGTGAAAGCCACTGCCAGCAATGGTCTGGACGATTTTGCTTTCTGCATTATTCTGCATAACTACAACACGGATTATGAGAACTCCTACAGAAAGAACATGCTGCGCATAGCAACCATCATTGCCAATGCTGACAACAAGGTTACCGAGGTGGAGAACCAGTGGCTCGACAGCATTATTAATGTAGGCAACACCGATGAAGAGGAAGGCAAGAACAAGGCGTTGGAGAATCCTGCCGAGGAACTGAACAGTATGATAGGTCTCGGTACAGTGAAGAACGAAATCAACACCTTGTGCAACTTCGTCATCATGAAGAAGAAACGGGAAGCAGAGGGGCTAAAGTCGCCCAGCATCTCCTATCACTGTGTCTTCACGGGAAACCCTGGAACGGGTAAGACCACGGTGGCTCGACTGTTGGCGGGAATCTATAAAGACCTTGGTGTACTGAAGAAGGGGCATCTTGTAGAGACCGACCGCTCCGGACTGGTGGCTGAATACGTGGGACAAACAGCCGTCAAGACCAACAAGATTATCGACAGTGCACTTGATGGTGTCTTGTTTATCGACGAAGCCTATACTCTTGCAAATGGTGGAACAAACGATTATGGTCCAGAGGCTATTGCTACCCTGCTGAAACGTATGGAGGATGATCGCGACCGCTTGGTGGTTATCCTCGCAGGGTATAATCAGGAGATAGAAACATTCATCAATTCAAATCCTGGCTTGCGCTCTCGTTTCAATCGCTATATCCACTTTGAGGACTATACGGCATCGGAACTTTACAAAATCTTCTGCCTGCAAGTAAAGAAAGGAGAATATACGCTGACTGATGATGCTTCGCAATATCTGCAAGAGCGGTTGACGGCCATTGTAGCAGACAAACCGAAAGATTTCGGAAATGCTCGCTATGTCAGGAACTTATTTGAAAAGACGGTAGAGGCACAGGCCAACCGACTGGCATCAAAACCCCTGCTGACCAAGGAAGATCTGACACATATAACCAAAGATGACATCATGTGGGAGTCAAAACATTCCATAGAAGTGTCATATACGGTGTATGGTCACGATGGATAATTGAGAAAATAGTGGCACAGAACTTGTAGCATTTCGGGGAACCTAAATTCGACAACCCCGGGAACCCAAACATTTTTAGCACAAAGCATCTCTCACGCCCCCGCCATTATTCGTATCTTTTTCCACTTTTTCCCCATAAAAGCATTCTTTTATTCAAAATATAATGTAACTTTGCATGTGAAATATGAAAGTAGATTAGGATACTATATATTAAGTATGGAATCATTGATGAAAGACTATCCCGACAAGATGACGACGGAACAGGCACGGATGTTCCAGGACGATGTGCTGAACATCGTGGGGCAGATACCACGAGGGATGGTGACGACATACGGACATATTGCGGCACTGGCGGGATGGCCGAGCCATTCGAGGATGGTGGGGCGTACGCTGAGATATTCCCCAGAGGCACGACTTCTGCCGTGTCACAGGGTGGTGAACGTCGTGGGACGAACAGCACCAGGATGGTCACAGCAGCGTGTGCTGCTGGAAGAGGAAGGTGTTGGCTTCAAAGCCAACGGGCATGTGGATATGAAGCGCTATCTCTGGGAGCCGTTGCTGTAGGTTTATATCTTAATTATTATTTTTCGCTCAGTTTCTGGTAACTTCTCGATGGCATAGCGGAGCATGGTGCGCGACATTAGCAGTTCAGGAATTTTGCTCAAAGGGAAGTCTTTAGCCACGGCTTTTACAACTTCCCTCGTCTGAGGTACCTTGATGCCTAAGAACTCGTCGCCCTCGCCATAGTCACCTGCCCCCGTCTTAAAGAAGCGCATCAGGTTGAGTCGCTGCTCTTCGTCTTGCAGCGACTCCATGTATTCGATAATCTCCGATGCCCTTGTCATCCAAATGTTCAATCTTCAATCTTCAATCTTCAATATTCAATATTCAAAGTCTGCTTTCTATGACCTCCCAGTTGACAATCTGCCACAGGGCAGCCAGGTGGTCAGGACGACGGTTCTGGTAGTCCAAATAGTAG
>JAFTFC010000203.1 GCA_017449725.1 Prevotella sp.
ATGCTCCATCTCCTCGTCATCGTAGTCGTTGAACTCGTTGTCCTCTACAATAAGGAACGACGTGGGGTTCTTGAGGTATTTCTTACCTGCGGCGGTAAGTTTGAGCAGTCCGTAGTTCTCTACGTCCTTCTTCAGATAGCCTGCTAACAATGCCTGGCGGATAACGGGGTTCCACAGCTTACCGTCGACGTCGGAGCCTGCCCCGAACTCCTCGAGTTCGTCGTGCTTATGTGCCACGATGTCGTCGGTGGCATTGCCGCTGACGAAGTCTATGACGTAGTCGGTGCGGAAGTCCTCCTTGAGCTTGGCTATCGACTGGAGCACTATCACAAGAGCCTCATGAGCCTCAATCTTGGTCTTCGGATGACGACAGTTGTCGCAGTTATGACAGTTCTCCTGGTCGTACTCCTCACCGAAATAGTGGAGCAGCATCTTGCGGCGGCACACCGAAGACTCGGCATATACGGCAGTCTCCTGCAACAGTTGGCGACCTATATCCTGCTCTGCCACCGGCTTTCCCTCCATGAACTTCTCGAGTTTCTTCAGGTCCTTATATGAATAGAAGGCTATGCACTGACCCTCTCCACCGTCGCGTCCGGCACGACCCGTTTCCTGATAGTAGCCTTCGAGCGACTTGGGAATGTCGTAGTGTATGACGAAGCGCACGTCGGGTTTGTCGATACCCATTCCAAAGGCTATCGTAGCCACGATGACGTCGATGGTCTCCATAAGGAAGTCGTCCTGGGTCTTGCTGCGGGTGACGCTGTCGAGACCGGCATGATAAGGCGCCGCCTTTATCTCATTGGCACAGAGAACAGCTGCCAGTTCCTCCACCTTCTTGCGCGAAAGACAGTAGATAATACCGCTCTTGCCCGAGTTCGCCTTGATGAACTTCACTATCTGCTTGTCGATGTCACTGGACTTCTGGCGCACCTCGTAGTAGAGGTTGGGACGGTTGAACGAACTCTTGAACTCGGTAGCGTCGACGATGTCAAGACTTTTCTTAATATCTGAACGCACCTTGTCGGTAGCCGTAGCCGTAAGCGCAATAACGGGCGCATCGCCAATCTCGTTGATGATAGGACGTATGCGGCGGTACTCAGGTCTGAAGTCGTGTCCCCACTCCGAAATACAGTGAGCCTCATCGATGGCATAGAACGATATCTTGCAGCCTTTCAGGAAGTCTACATACTCTTCCTTGGTGAGCGACTCGGGCGCCACGTACAACAGTTTAGTACGTCCGTCAACGATGTCGCGCTTCACGGCATCGATGGCAGACTTGTTAAGCGACGAGTTGAGGTAGTGTGCCACTCCCTCCTCCTCGCTCATGCCGTTGATTACGTCCACCTGGTTCTTCATCAGTGCGATAAGGGGCGAAATGACTATCGCCGTTCCCTCCATCAGCAAGGAGGGAAGCTGGTAGCACAACGACTTACCGCCACCCGTCGGCATGAGCACGAAAGTGTTCTTGCCGTCGAGTACGTTACGGATTATCGCTTCTTGGTCGCCTTTGAACTTATCGAAGCCGAAATAGTGTTTTAACTGTTGATTTAGATTCAAGGTTTTGTCCATATTTATCCTATGCGCTCTGTCGCAATTCAAGATGTGAATTTTCTAATTGTTTCTTAGCGTAGTCGAGGGTAACGACAAATTCTTTCTTATCTGTCGAGGGTATTTCAAACATTGTGTCCATGAGGATGTTCTCCACTATAGAGCGTAGTCCGCGGGCTCCCAATTTGAAGGCGATAGCCTGGTCGACGATGAACTCAAGGGTTTCGTCGGGGAACACCAGTTTCACGCCGTCCATCTCGAAGAGCTTCTCGTACTGCTTCACGATGGAGTTCTTGGGTTCGGTGAGAATCCGCTTCAGTGCGCCGCGGTCGAGCGGGTCGAGGTGCGTCAGCACCGGCAGACGTCCGATAATCTCGGGTATCAGTCCGAACGACTTCAGGTCCTGCGGCTGAATATACTGCATGAGGTCTTCCTTATTTATATTGCGCACGTTCTGCACGCTATTGAATCCCACGACATGGGCATTCATGCGCTGTGCTATCTTGCGCTCCACGCCGTCGAAGGCACCGCCGCAGATAAACAAAATGTTGCGGGTGTCCACCTGGATGTATTCCTGGTCGGGGTGCTTGCGTCCGCCCTTCGGCGGCACGTTGACGGTGGTTCCCTCGAGCAGCTTAAGCAGTCCCTGCTGCACTCCCTCGCCGCTGACATCGCGGGTGATGGAGGGATTGTCGGACTTGCGTGCTATCTTGTCTATCTCGTCGATGAACACTATTCCGCGCTCAGCCCGGGCAACGTCGAAGTCGGCTACCTGAAGCAGGCGGGTTAGTATGCTCTCCACGTCCTCGCCGACATATCCTGCCTCGGTGAGCACCGTGGCGTCGACAATGGTGAAGGGTACGTCGAGCATCGTGGCTATGGTGCGTGCCATGAGCGTCTTTCCTGTTCCCGTGGGTCCCGCCATGATGATGTTGCTCTTCTCTATCTGCACACCGTCGTCGGAACCGGGCTGGTCGAGTCGCTTGTAGTGGTTATAGACAGCCACTGACAGATAGCGCTTTGCGTCGTCCTGTCCTATTACGTACTGGTCGAGGTACGCCTTTATCTCACGGGGCTTGGGGATAGGCTTGCCATTTCCCGAAGCTGCTCTTTTCTTTTTGCTCGCCTGATATGCGTCGCTGCTAAGGTAGATGTTGTACACCTGCTGAATGCAGTTGTCGCATATCATACCGCTCATGCCGGTCACCAGCAGTGCCACCTCCTTGTCTGACCTGCCGCAGAAGCTACAAGTATTATCGCGTCTTGCCATTACTTCTTTTTCTTCAATACCTGGTCAATCATTCCGTACTCACGAGCCTCATCGGCAGTCATCCAGTAGTTGCGGTCTGAGTCTGCCCACACCTTGTCGTAAGGGGTGTGCGAGTGCTCGCTGATAATGGTGTAGAGTTCTTTCTTGAACTTCATTATCTCCTTTGCCTCAATCTCGATGTCCGATGCCTGTCCCTGCACGCCACCCAGCGGCTGGTGTATCATCACGCGGCTGTGGGTAAGTGCCGAGCGCTTGCCCTCGGTTCCGCTGACAAGCAGCACTGCTCCCATTGAGGCTGCCATACCGGTACAGAGCGTAGCCACGTCGGAGTTGATGAACTGCATGGTGTCGTAGATGCTCAGTCCGGCAGTGACACTGCCGCCGGGAGAATTGATATAAATAGTTATGTCACCGTTGTCTATCGAGTCGAGATAGAGCAACTGTGCTGTGATCGTGTTTGCCGTATAGTCGTTAATCTCTGTTCCGAGGAAGATGATGCGATCCATCATAAGGCGTGAGAACACGTCCATCTGCGTAACGTTCAACTGTCGTTCCTCCAGGATATACGGGTTCATGTACTGTGCCTGCGCCTCCATTACGTCGTCAAGCACCATTCCGTTCATGCCAAGGTGTTTTGTGGCATACTTTCTAAAGTCGTTTTTCATCTGTTTTTCCTTTGTTTATGCATGCAAAAGAGGTTATCCACTCTTTTTCTAAATACAAAGATAAGAAAAAAAAGTGAATAACCTCTATATTTGCAGAGATTTTACAAAAATTAACCTTGCATAAGCTTATTAAACTCCTCGAGGGTTGCTTTCTTCGGGGTCAGCTTAACAATGGTCTTGAGTTTCTCTGTCAGTTTGCGGTCGATGCTGCGGTCTACGAGATTGTCTACATACTCGCGCTTCTTCAGCATGTCGTCGGCATATCCGTCGATGTACTCGTCGGGAACGTTGTTCATGCCATACTGAGCGAACTGTGCACGAGCGGCTTCCTTGGCAGCCTCCTTAACGTCAGCATCCTCTACCTTGATGTCAAAGGCAGCCACGAGTTGCTCCTTGATGAGGTGCCATGTAAGTTCCTTAATGCTCATGTCGTAGTTCTTCTCAACGAACTCGTCACCCTTGTCCTTGTTGTTGTTCTTCATCACGCGCTTCAGTATTGCGTCGGGATAGGTCAGTTCGCCAACCTTCTTCTCGCAGTATGCGCGCACGTCCTGAATGAACTTGAAGTCAGCGTCAACGGCAAACTGTGCCTCGAGCTGCTCTGTAATCTTCTGGCGGAACTCCGCCTCGTCCTTAACAGCGTCCTTGCCGAACACCTGGTCAAAGAGTTCCTGGTTCACCTCTGCCTTGACATAGCGGGTAATCTCGGTAATCTGGTAGCTGAAGTCTGAGGTTATTGTCTCTGCCTCTTCCTTGGTAATCTTGAGCAGACCCATCAGCTCTGCCGTCCCCTCGGGATAAGCCTTCTTGGGGTTGAAGGTGATGATGTCACCCACCTTTGCCTTGGCGAAGAGTTTCTTCTGCTTGTCCACCTTAATATAATTAGGCATCATGACAGCACCCTCCACGGTAATGCCGCCTTCCTTGGTATTGCCGTCGGCGTCGAGCTCGCGCAGGTCACCCTTCAGCATGTCGTTGTCCTCGTACTTCTCCACCTTGTCATAGTGACCGGCACGGCTTGCATACATGTCCACCTGCTGATCTACTGTCTTATCATCGGCAGTGATGGTGTAGTAGTCTATCTTGTCCTTGGCTGTCAGCTCGATGCTGAAGTCGGGAGCTACGGCGATGTCGAACACGAAGGTGTAGGGAGCCGGTCCCTCTACGTCGATGGGCTTCTGCTGCTCTGACGGCAGTGGTTCGCCCAGCATCTTTATCTTGTTCTCATTAACGTAGTTGTAAATCTCCTGTCCCACGAGTTTGTTAATCTCGTCAACCTTAACGCTTGTGCCCACCTGGCGGCGGATGATGCTCATGGGCACCTGACCGGGACGGAAACCCGGAATGTTGGCGCGCTTGCGATAGTTCTTCAGTGCTTTCTCAACACCTTCCTGATAGTCTGCCTCCTCGACGGTGATAGTCATCAGACCATTCACTTTGTCGGGATTCTCAAATGTTACTTTCATCTTTTCTTGTCTTATTTTTACTTTATTTCTTTCTTGTTTTCCTCAAAAACGGGCGGCAAAGTTACGAAATTATTATGCATTATGAATTATGCATTATGAATTATTAACTTTCTTCCTCCGCCTGTCGCCGACGTTTCTCCTCGTCAAGCATCTGGAAGTCTTTCTTCTGCAATACAAAATTCGTGCCAAGATATTTCTCCTTCACGATGGGGTTCTCTGCCAGTTCCTCGGGCTTTCCCTGAAACAGTATGCGTCCCTCGAAGAGCAGATAGGCACGGTCGGTGATGTTCAGCGTCTCGTGCACGTTGTGGTCGGTGATAAGGATTCCGATGTTCTTGTATTTCAGCTGCCACACAATGTGCTGGATGTCCTCAACGGCAATAGGGTCGACACCGGCGAAAGGCTCGTCGAGCATTATGAACTTTGGGTCGATAGCCAGACAGCGGGCTATCTCGGTACGGCGGCGCTCTCCTCCCGAGAGCTGGTCGCCGAGGTTCTTGCGCACCTTCTCCAGGCGGAACTCCTTGATAAGGCTCTCCAGTTTCTCCTTCTGGTAGTCACGTGGCTTACCCGTCAGTTCGAGCACCGACATGATATTGTCCTCGACCGACATCTTGCGGAACACCGAAGCCTCCTGCGGCAGGTAGCCTATACCAGCCCTTGCACGCTTGTACACGGGGTAGTCGGTAATCTCCTCGTCGTTCAGGTAGACGTGCCCGGCATTGGGAATCACCAGTCCGGTGGTCATGTAGAACGAGGTGGTCTTGCCGGCACCGTTGGGTCCGAGCAGTCCCACAATCTCCCCCTGACGCACGTTGATACTCACGCCATTGGCAACGGTTCGCTTGCCGTAAATCTTCACCAGACCCTCGGTCCTAAGCACCGTCCCGCCACTGTTCTGTTGCTTGTTCTCTTCCATAGCGGGTGCAATGATACTAAAA
>JAFTFC010000204.1 GCA_017449725.1 Prevotella sp.
TCCTCTTTCCGAGCATGACAGCTGACACTTTTTTCGCAAAATAAAATTTGGAGGAGCCTAAAATGGCGGTGGGTCGGAACATGAAATCCGCTTGGATATTTATGCAAAAAGGTGGCTCGAAAACGCCCAAAAATAACCCTTTTCCGAGCTTCCTTATACCTTAGTCCGACCGTGGAATAACCTTGGTCCGAGTAAACCATAACCTTGGTCCGACCAAGGTTATTCCACGGTTGGACTAAAGTTATTCCATACTCTGCATATAAATACGGCAAAATGCATATATATTTAAGCGTGTAACGCGGAACCTTTTTTCGAAAAATAGAATTTCGGGGAACCTAAATTGGTGTATTCGATTTCATAATCTTTATGTATGAATTTCTCAAGGTTCGTAAATCAATGCAAGACACTTTTTGCATTTTTATTTTGCAGTTTGATATCTTCTTACTACCTTTGTCGCCAAATATATAAACATTATGGCACGAAAGAATAATCATCTGGTGATAATGGCTGGTGGAGTGGGTAGTCGCTTCTGGCCGATGAGTACGGTGGATAAGCCGAAGCAGTTTATTGATGTGCTGGGAGTTGGACGCTCTCTATTGCAGCTTACAATGGACCGGTTCAAGGGAGTTTGCGACCCCGAGAATGTGTGGGTTGTGACAAACCGTAATTATGCGGAGATTGTAAGGGAACAACTGCCAGATATTCCTGCCGACCACGTGCTGCTTGAGCCCTGTCGCAGAAATACGGCTCCGTGTATAGCATACGTCAGCTGGCGCATAAAGTCGCAGGACCCCAAGGCTAATGTGGTGGTAACACCGAGCGACCATATTGTGACGAGCGAGGTGGAGTTTCGTCGTGTAATCACCCAGTGCCTGGAATTTACATCCGACAGTGACGCTATCGTAACCTTAGGCATGAAACCCACGCGCCCTGAGACTGGATATGGCTACATACAGGCTGACCTTACCCACAGCAGTCCGCGCAACAAGGAGATTTTCCGTGTGGACTCATTCCGCGAGAAGCCAGACCAGGAGACCGCCCTGCAGTATATCCGCAACAAGAGTTACTACTGGAATGCCGGAATATTTATCTGGAGTGTGAGCACCATTGTCAACGCCTTCCGTGTTTACCAGCCGGCAATCAACAAGATATTCGAGAGCATGCTGCCTGTCTACGGAACAGAGCGTGAGCAGGAAGAGATAGACCGCAGGTTCCCCGAGTGCGAGAGTATTTCAGTGGACTATGCCATCATGGAGAATGCCGAAGAGATATTCGTCTGTCCCGCAGACTTCGGCTGGAGCGACCTCGGAACGTGGGGCTCGCTGCTCAATCAGACACGTCACGACCTCTATGGCAACAGCATTATCGGCGACAACGTAAGCCTCTACGACACACATAACAGCATTATCCACACATTGGGCGAGAAGAAGGTTGTGGTCCAAGGACTCGACGGGTATATCGTTGCAGAGGAAGACGGACGGCTGCTAATCTGCAAACTGAGTGAGGAACAGAGAATAAGACAATTTTCTGGAGAGTGAAGATTTAAGAGTTAAGAATTGTTGAAATGGAAAGAAAGGTTGCGCTTATAACAGGAGTTACCGGTCAGGACGGCTCGTATCTGGCAGAATTGTTATTAGAAAAGGGCTACGAGGTGCACGGCATCATCCGCCGCACGTCGGTGGACTTTCGCGAACGCATTGCCCACCTCGAGGGGCGTCCGCACTTTCACCTGCACTATGGCGACATGAACGACTCGATGAGCATGCAGCAGGTAGTGGGCAAGGTGCGCCCTACGGAGATATACAACCTGGCAGCACAGAGTCATGTACAGGTGTCGTTCGATGCTCCTGAATATACCGCCAATACCGATGCCGTAGGTGTGCTGAGAGTGCTCGAGGCAGTGCGTCAGTGCGGGCTTACAGAAACGTGCCGCATATATCAGGCATCAACCTCTGAGCTCTATGGAAAAGTGGAGGAGGTGCCCCAGAACGAGCTCACTCCGTTCCATCCCTACAGCCCCTATGCTGTGGCTAAGCTCTATGGTTTCTGGATTGTCAGGGAGTACCGCGAGGCATACAATATGTTCTGCTGCTCGGGCATACTCTTCAACCACGAGAGTGAACATCGCGGCGAGACATTCGTTACACGAAAGATAACGCTGGCGGCAGCACGCATTGCCCAAGGCAAGCAGGAAAAGTTGTATCTGGGCAACCTCTCTTCGCTGCGCGACTGGGGATATGCCAAGGACTACGTGGAGTGTATGTGGCTCATCTTGCAGAACAAGACTCCTGAGGATTTCGTAATCGCTACTGGTGTTCAGCACTCGGTGCGCGAGTTCTGTCAGCTGGCATTCCACTATGCCGGCATCGAACTGGAGTTCCGCGGCGAGGGAATCGACGAGAAAGGCTACGACAAGAAGACCGGACGGGTACTTGTAGAGGTTTGCGAGGACTTCTACAGACCTACCGACGTGGTGAACCTCTGGGGCGACCCGTCAAAGGCGCGCAAGGAACTGGGGTGGAATCCGCAGAAGACAACTTTCGAACAGCTTGTAGAGCTGATGGTGCGTCACGATATGGAGAAGGTGGCAGTAGAAAGGGCTGCCGCGAACATACGCACAAACCTCGCAGAATATCTGGAGAAAGGAATAGTGAAATGAGTCTCGACAAGAATGCTAAGATATATGTTGCAGGACACCGCGGACTGGTGGGCTCTGCTATTTGGAACAACCTGCGCGACAGAGGGTATACCAACCTCGTGGGACGCACCCATAAGGAACTCGACCTGCTCGACGCTGTTGCCGTGAGGAAGTTCTTCGATGAGGAACAGCCAGA
>JAFTFC010000205.1 GCA_017449725.1 Prevotella sp.
AATTCTACGAATCGCATCTCGACTTCGTTCTTGAGGGCGGTTCGATAGAGAGCGACGGACGCGGCACTATCTACACTACGCGCTGCTGCCTGCTGGCTCCCCACCGCAACCAGCCGCTCACGGAGGCACAGATTGAAGAGGAACTGAAGCGACGCCTCAGAGCCGACCGCATAGTGTGGCTCGACGATGAGCCGCTGCCGGGCGACGATACCGACGGACACATAGACACGCTGGCACGCATCCTGCCCGACGGCACACTGTTGCGTCTGCCCCTGCCCGACCCCATCTACGACGAGGACGGCAGTCAGTTGCCCGCCACTTATGCCAACTACCTCATCATCAACGGAGCCGTACTCGTACCTACCTACGGACAGCCAGAGAACGACCGCCGCGCCATTGAGCGCATCCGCGAAGCATTCCCCGACCGCGAGATGATTCCTATCGACGCTCGCCCTATCATCCGCCAGCACGGCTCTGTCCACTGTTGTGCGATGCAATACCCTAAGGTGAAAAAGTAAAAAAGTAAAAAGGTAAAAAAGTAAAAAGGTAAAGGGGTAAAAAAGTTATACGAAACCTAAATGATATTTATGAGATACAAACACTTACTACTAACATTATTATCATTTGTCTGCCTCCAGGCATGGGGCGACACGTATTCCTATATGTTTACGAATGCTGCAGGATTTAGCACTTCGGCATTAACTAAAACGCTAAATGGAGTTGAATGGACATTGGCAGTCACTTGGAAAGAAGGCTCACATATCAGCAATGAGAACGAAAACGGATTGCATATTGGCTCTAACAATAACCCTGCTACCGCCATAACTTTTTCCACATCTGGTATTGCTGGAAATATCACGTCCATTATTGTTAATTCCTATGGAGGTTCCGACACTAATGCCGAAATGACAGTAAGCGTAAACGACGTCAATTTCACTTCCGGCGGGAACACCTCAGTAAGCCTGACCAGTTCCGCAGCCGACTACACTTTCACCGGCAGACAATCAGGCGAAATAAAGATAGGTTATACGCAGACATCTTCAAAAGCCATTTACATCAAGAGCATTACCGTTGTCTACGAGCCGCGCCCGACGGTTACGAGTGTGGCAGCGCTCAAAGCTCTTGAGCCTAATACCGAGGCACTGCTCAGCCTCAGCGACGCTGCCAATGCCCGCATCGTGTACACCAAAGGTAGCGAGGCTTACCTGAGAGACAACACTGGCGCCATCTGCCTCTACGGACTGACGCCCACACGTCCGTGGGCATACAACCAGCATATTGCGGGTAGCGTGATTGGAAAATATGTGGTATATAACAGACTGCCGGAGTTCCAAGCCACCGCTAACACATCGATGGCAAACCTCGTAATTGCCGACCGAGTGAGCGAGGCGATGGTGACTCCCAAGAGCATCGCGGCTGAGGACTACGACGACAACCTCGCCGACTGGGTGAAGGTGAGCGACCTGATTGTAGGGACAAGCGACATCAGCGCCTACAACAAGTTCAGCCTCTCCGACTACTACCAGACACCGCATACCGGTGCACGCATCGACCTGTCGGGCATCGCCGTTCCCTACAACACCACAAAGCAGATAGCCCCCATCTACCAGAACAGCATCAGACCACTGGTTTACGTCATCGACGAGGGGACGACATTTGTCTCTCCTGCTTCGGACATCCCGAATGCAACTGTCCGACTGGTACGCTCGCTAAGCAAAGACTACTGGAACACGTTCACCATTCCGTTCAACCTGAACATAGCCGAGGCACGCATCCGCGAATACTCAGGACTCAGCGGCACCACGATGCTGTTTGATGCTGCTGAGAATATCGAAGCGGGAAAGCCCTACCTCATCACTCCTGCAGAGGATATCGTGAACCCCACATTCACCGACGTGACGCTGAAGGCTACTGCCGCACAGACTATCACCAACGGCAGCTACAGCTTCGTGGGAATATACTCGCCCTACGACCTCGAACTCGACCAGACGGAACTTTTCCTGGGCGACGAGGACCTACTATACTACCCCGCCAACGCAAGCGTGCGGGGCATGAAGGGTCTGCGCGCCTTCTACCGCGTTCCGGCAGGGGCATCGGCAAAGGTTGACATCAGCGAGGTGGACCCGATAGAAGAAGACGAGGACTCATACGAGGACGTGACGCTTATCGACGGCGTTCCCGTTGCCACGCCTCACTTCTCGAGCGGCATCTACGACCTCTACGGACGGCGCGTTGCCGACAGCGCAGCGGCTCTCTCTACCCTGCCCAAGGGCATCTATGTCGTGGGCGGCAAGAAACTCATTGTCAAATAGTTAATCAAGGATAAACGTTTATGAAGAATCAGTATTATTCTCCCCGGACAGCTATCCTTGAGATAGACACGCAGAACCTCTTGCAGGTACTGTCCAACGGCAATACCGACACCTCTAATCCCCAGCCGGGAAACGGCGGCGGAGCCCGCGGACGCGAGTTCGAACTTACAGATATTCGTCCTTTGAACCTATGGGACGCAGATGTTGAAGAAGAATAAAGGAGGAACGAAGATGAAGAAAAGATATTTTACCTTTTTACCCTTTTGCCTTTTAACCCTTGCCCTCATGCTGGCAACGGGCGCTAAAGCACAGGTTGACCCTAACGACGTGCGCACCGACGGCAAGTACGACATGATAATCCACCTGCTCGACGGCAGAAAAGTAAGTTATCTGAAGTCTGACATAAACTCGATAACCTACGTACCCAATATCGGTATGAAGATTTTCCTCAACGGAGAGACCTACTCAGTAGACTACCTCTACTCGCAGATGTCGGAAATAGAGTACCCCGTAAACCCCGCCGACGACACTAATGCCAACGCCAACTGGAACAGTTTCTCGATGGCTACCTACCCCGAGGCGTGGCGACTGGAATATCCTCACCTTAACAGTAACACAACGGACAACCAGGTGGTGGTGAAGCGCACCGACGACTACGGCGTAACCTACTCGCTGGAGTGGGACAACGCGAAGATTGCCAACCGATGGACGTGCTACACGCTACACTCTGGAAACAATATCAGTAATACCGACCGCAACGACGACTTCAAAGCCGATCCAGACGTAACAACAAGTGCCAAATTGTCCGACTATAAGAATAGCGGATTCTCGCGCGGACACCTCTGTCCATCGCTCGATCGCCAATGTTCCGTAGAACAGAACAAGCAGACGTTCTTCCTCACCAACATGCAGCCGCAATGGCAGACGCACAACGGAGGACTTTGGAAGAATCTCGAGGATAAGGTTAACGGATGGAGTCGAGGCAGCCTTGCCGACACGCTCTATATCGTGAAGGCGGCAACAATCAGCGACGTGACTATAGACAGCGAAGTCGTGGACGGAGTATATGCCGAGAAGTGCAACGACCACCTGCTCGTGCCCAAGTACTTCTACATGGCGCTGCTCGCCTACGACAAGTCCCGTGACCAGTACCACGCCCTCGCCTTATGGACTCTCCACCAGAACGTCAGCGACACCAATAAGAACTATGGCGACTACGCCATCACCATCGACGAACTGGAGCGCCGTACCGGCATCGACTTCTTCTGTAACCTGCCCGACGACATCGAGGACGACATCGAGGACGAGATAGACCTCTCCTACTGGGGAATAACCGCGACGCCGTAAGGGAATTACTTCAATTTTCAATCTTCAATCTTCAATCTTCAATCCTCAAACATGAAAATAGGAATCATCCAACAGCATAACACTGCCGACACCGCCGACAACCGCCGGCGACTGGCAGAGAAAATCAAGGAGTTGGCAGCCAACGGTGCCCAGCTCGTAGTACTTCAGGAACTGCACAACTCCCTCTACTTCTGTCAGACGGAGAATGTCGACCTGTTCGACCTGGCAGAGCCCATTCCCGGACCCTCCACCGAGTTCTTCGGCGAGTTGGCTAAGGAGTGCGGCGTGGTTATCGTCACCTCTCTCTTCGAGCGCCGTGCCCCCGGACTCTATCACAACACCGCCGTAGTCATAGAGCGCGACGGCACCATTGCCGGCAAGTACCGCAAGATGCACATCCCCGACGACCCCGCCTACTACGAGAAGTTCTACTTCACCCCCGGCGACATCGGTTTCCACCCCATCGACACCTCCCTCGGACGCCTCGGCGTGCTCGTATGCTGGGACCAGTGGTATCCCGAGGCAGCCCGCCTCATGGCGCTTCAAGGTGCCGAGCTCCTCATCTACCCCACCGCCATCGGCTACGAGTCGAGCGACAGCCCCGAGGAGCAGGAACGCCAGCGCGAGGCTTGGACTACCGTTATGCGCGGACATGCCGTTGCCAACGGTCTGCCTGTCGTGGCAGTCAACCGTGTGGGTCACGAGGACGACCCAAGCCGCCAGACCCGCGGCATCCAGTTCTGGGGCAGTACGTTCGTCGCCGGTCCGCAGGGCGAGATGCTCTTCCGCGCCCCCAATGATGCTGAATGCGTCAGCATCGTCGACGTCGACATGAGGCGCTCCGAGCAGGTGCGCCGCTGGTGGCCCT
Organism: Prevotella sp.; assembly: GCA_017449725.1. Taxonomy (GTDB): domain Bacteria; phylum Bacteroidota; class Bacteroidia; order Bacteroidales; family Bacteroidaceae; genus Prevotella. The sequence goes on from JAFTFC010000205.1 coordinate 4,528, forward strand.
TCCTCCGCGACCGCCGCATCGATGCCTACACCGACCTCACCAAGCGCTTCGTCGACTGACTTGGAAGTACGAAAGAGTATTCGCGCACACTAAAAAAACTTACTTTAAGGGTGTCAGGGTGTTA
>JAFTFC010000206.1 GCA_017449725.1 Prevotella sp.
ACCTCCTGAACATTTGCCACTGCCTGCTGGAAGTTAGCGGCGTGAACGAGGTAGTAGACATTGGCGCGCTTCTCCTTCTCTGTCTTCTCGTCGATGGTGATAAACTGAAGTTTTGCCTTGAACCAGCGGTCGGCAGATGCATCTTCGCTGAAGAATACTTCCTTGTAGGTAGCCTTCTTGATATCTATCACGTCGAAAGCACCACTGATGTACGACGACATCTCCTCGGAGATGCGGCGCTCTGCCTCGGTAAAGCTCAGCGCATCAACGACATACTGTTCCTTCACTTTCTTCATCATACCGTCTTCAGCCGGTTTCTCATAGCCTATTTTGGTTTCAAACCATTCTGTTACTCTGCTTCTCATTATTACTGCTTAATTATTAATTCTTAATTTTCAATTTTCAATCTTCAATCTTCAATGCTTAATTTTTTAAAAATCCTTGCAAAAGTAAACAATATATCGTACATTTGCAAATAATTTTCGAATGATTTGAATGGAAAATAACGTCAGTCTCGACCTTATGGAGTTCGTGGAACGCGAAATCCTGCCCCAATATGCTGCCTTCGACAAGGCACACAACATGGGACATGTAACTACCGTCATACGCCGCAGTTTGGAGATTGCGCGCCGCGCAGGAGCCGACCTCAATATGTCGTACGTCATTGCTGCCTACCACGACTTGGGACTCACCGGACCGCGTGCCGTACACCACATCACCAGCGGTAAGATTCTTATTGCCGACGCACGCCTTAAGCGGTGGTTCTCACCTGAACAACTGAAGATTATGAAGGAGGCTGTCGAGGATCACCGGGCTTCTGCCAGCCATGCTCCACGCAGCATTTACGGCAAAATCGTCGCCGAGGCAGACCGCGACTTGGAACCCATGACAGTATTCCGACGCACTATACAGTTCGGATTATCCAACTACCCCGAGAAATCATTCGAACAGCAGTGGCAACGGTTCATGGAGCACATGCGCAACAAGTACTCCGAACAGGGGTATATACGCCTTTGGATGCATGGAACTCCCAACGAGGAGAACCTCGCCCGCATTCGCCGGCTTATTAATCAGCCTGCTGAACTCAAGGAAATATTCACTAAATTATATAATGAAGAGAAAAATGAAGAAAAGTAATGCATTCGTATGCGGAGCTGCCCTTATGCTCTGCGCCTGCGGTGGTCTTGGAACAACCTCCGGCACAACGTCATCTGCAAGCAGTTCTACCGGCAGCATCCTTGGCACCATCCTCGGTGCAGCCACTAATGGCAACACCATTTCAAACCTTATCTACGATGTAATCGGACTCGACAAGCTGTCTAAGGAAAAACTCATCGGCACGTGGAAATACCGCCAGCCGGGCTGTGCCTTCACCACCGAACAGCTGCTCGCAAAGGCTGGCGGCGAGGTGGCTGCAACTACTGTACGCCAGAAACTGGAGCCCTATTACCAGCAGATAGGCATTAACAGTTCGAACACCTACTTCACCTTCAACGAAGACAACACCTTCAGCGGAAAGCTCGACGGCAAAAGCCTTGCGGGCAAGTACACCTTCAATAAGGAAGACCAGACAATAGAACTGTCTATGCTGCTCTTCAGCACCAAGTGTCATGTAAACCGCAATGCACATGGAATCAGTCTGCTCTTCGAATCCAAGAAACTGCTTACAGCCCTTCAGTTCGCAGCGACAATCAGCGGCAACTCAAGCCTGCAGACTATCGGCGACTTCAGCAAGAACTACGAAGGTGTGCGCATCGGTTTCGACCTCTCGAAATAACCCATGCATTGTTCCGTGCGGTTCCCCCGCACGGTCCCTCAACTGAAGTACAAGAAATAAACAACAGCCAGGGCTGCCGCAATGACCAGCAGAAGGATGCTCTTCATAAGGCAGCCCACTACTTTTTTGACAATCAGGAAAGCGACAACTGCCGCTACTATCACAAAAACATAAAAATAAAAATTCTCCATCACAATCTAAAGGGTATAGGTGTTTTGAATTCAATTCTCTCGTGCGTCTGAGGATGTTCGAAGCACAAAACATAGGCATGCAGGCAGAGGCGCCCTATAGGGTCGTCACCATTACCATACTTCACGTCACCGCATACCGGATGCCCCATGTCGGCGGCATGCACACGTATCTGGTTCTTCCTGCCTGTCTCCAGGCGGAACTCCACAAGCGAATAGCCGTTCCTTATATTCAGCGTTTGAAAATGAGTAATGGCATACTTGCCGCCGTTGTCCACCTCGCTACTGTATGTCACGTACGCCTTGTTGTCCTTCAGCCAGTTGGCAATTGTTCCGTCACGTTGTTCCATTTCTCCTGACAGCAGCGCCACATAGCGTCGGTCGTAAACCACCTCGTGCCAGTTTCGCTCCAGCAATTGCTCCGTCTCCATGTCCTTGGCATATAGCATCAGCCCGCTGGTATCCCTGTCGAGCCTGTGGACCACATGAGCCGTACACTTCTGCTTTGACTTACGGAAATAATCATCGAGCAGCGCCTTCACATTGAGTGACGAATGTCCCGCCGCCATCGACAGTATTCCTGGTTTCTTCTCCACAACCACAAGCCAGCGGTCCTCATAGACAATCTTCACGTAGCGGCTTTGCAACACGTCGTTATTACGCTTCGTCTTGCTCACCTCCACAGTCATTCCCGGCTCCAGCGGCAGGTCGAACTGAGTTGTCACCCTGCCGTTAACCTTCACTCCCCTGCCTTGCAGCGTCGCTTTTATCTTAGAACGGCTCTGCCCCACATTCTCAAGCAGGAACTCTAACAGTCCCTGCTCCTTTTCTACCTTATATCGGGAGAACTCCTTCTGACTTTCGTTGTAAATATACTTCATTCTTCTGTATTTTTCACTGTCGCTGTCTTACTGCCTCGAAGAGGAGTATTGCGGCAGATACCGAGACGTTAAGAGAGTCAAGTCGTCCCAGCATTGGGATACGGATGTGTGCATCGGCAGCCTCGCGCCACTGGTTGGTAAGTCCCGTTGACTCTGTTCCCATAACTATTGCCGTAGGTCGCTTCATGTCGGTCTCATAGTAGAGATGCGAGTTTTGCAGTTGAGCCGTGAGTATCTGTATGCCTCTGCTTTTAAGGAAGGCTATACACTCCTCCGACGAGCAGGCGATACACGGAACAGTGAATATTGCGCCTATGGACGAACGAATAAGATTGGGATTGTAGAGGTCAGTAAGAGGATCGCACACTACTACGGCATCGGCTCCGGCGGCATCGGCACTGCGCAGCACAGCCCCGAGGTTTCCGGGCTTCTCCACACTCTCGAGAACCACAATCAGCGGGTTCTCCTTTAGTCTGAGTCCCTCGAGCGTTCGTGTCTTAGTGCGCACTTCGGCAATCATTCCCTCGGTAGTTCCGCGATAGGCTATCTTCTCGTACACCTGTCTCGATACGGTGACAATACTGCCCGCTTTCAGTTCCGGAACAGTTTCTTGCTGCAAGTCGGGACATATATAGAGCGTGGCTATCTCGTAGGTAGCCTCTACACAGTGCATTATCTCGCGCTGCCCCTCAGCCACGAAAAGTCCCTGACGGCGGCGCTCAGCCGACTTCGTTTCAAGCAGCACGAGGTTTTTTATCCTCGGGTTCTGCACACTCGTTATGTGGAGTTGTTCGTTCATGTTTTTTATCAGACGACGCTTACTCCCACTCTATTGTGGATGGCGGTTTTGAAGAGATGTCGTAACATACACGGTTCACTCCCCTCACCTTATTTATTATCTCGTTCGACACCTTGGCGAGGAAGTCGTACGGCAGATGTGCCCAGTCGGCTGTCATGGCGTCGGTAGACGTTACGGCGCGCAGTGCTACCGGGTGTTCATAGGTTCTTTCGTCACCCATTACTCCCACCGAGCGGACGGTAGAGAGCAGTACGGCTCCTGCCTGCCAAACCTTGTCGTAGAGCACCTCACCATCGTCGCAACGATAGTTGAGCAGTCCTTCTACATATATATCGTCAGCTTCCTGTAAAATGCGTACCTTCTCACGGGTTATGTCACCCAGTATTCTAACTGCGAGACCAGGACCGGGGAAAGGATGTCGCTTAATCAGGCGCTCTGGCATATTCATCTGATAACCAACACGTCTCACCTCATCCTTGAAGAGCCACTTCAGCGGTTCGCAGAGTTTCAGATGCATGTCTTTAGGCAGTCCGCCCACGTTGTGGTGGCTCTTGATTACCATTCCCGTGATGCTCAGCGACTCTATGCGGTCTGGATATATTGTTCCCTGTGCCAACCACTTGGCATCAGTAATTTTCTTTGCTTCTGCATTGAACACCTCAACGAAGTCCCTACCTATTATCTTGCGCTTCTGTTCGGGGTCGGTAACACCTTCGAGGTCCTTGAAGAACTTCTCCGAGGCATCCACTCCGATAACGTTGAGTCCCAGTCCCTCATAAGCCTTCATCACTTTCGAGAACTCGTCCTTGCGCAGCATGCCGTGATCCACGAAGATACAAGTGAGGTTCTTGCCGATTGCCTTGTTGAGCAGAGTAGCACAAACGCTGCTATCCACACCTCCCGACAATCCCAGTATCACGCGGTCGTTACCCAGTTCCCTGCGCAGCTCCTCCACGGTAGTTTCCACGAACGAAGCCGGACTCCATTCCTGGCGCGAGCCGCAGATGTCTACCACGAAGTTCTTCAAGAGCTGAGTTCCTTCAAGCGTATGGTACACCTCGGGATGGAACTGTACTGCCCAGACGGGAGCCGTCCCTTCTCCAAGAACGGGGTTCTTTTTGCCGCTCCAGTAGGCTGCGTACTTAACATCTGCAGTAGATGCTATCGCCTCGAAGCCATCGGGGATTGCCGTTATCGTGTCGCCGTGCGACATCCATACCTGCGACTTAGGCGAGAAACCGTTGAACAGCGGATTCTCCATGTCGAATGTCTGCAGGTGTGCACGTCCGTATTCGCGGGTATTGGTCTTCTCCACGCGTCCGCCGTTCTTGAAAGATATGTACTGTGCTCCGTAGCATATTCCAAGCACCGGCACCTTGCCTACAAACTGGCTGAGGTCTGCCTGGAACGCCTCGGGGTCATGCACGCTGTAGGGCGAACCGCTCAGAATGACACCTATCACCGAGTCATCGCCAACAGGAAACTTGTTGTACGGTAGAATCTCACAGAACGTGTCGAGTTCACGTACACGACGACCTATCAGCTGTGTCGTCTGAGATCCGAAGTCGAGGATTATAATTTTCTGCATCTTTATATATGACAATTATACTGTTTTTATTCTTTTACTATTTACTCACAGTCAGGAACTCTTCGGCTTTCTCCAGAGTGTCCAGTTTTCCCACGTCTATCAGCTGGAGGTTCTCTTGCTGACATCCGCGCAGTACGTGTTCCTGACAATATTTCAGGTAGAAATCCATTATGCCGAACCTTTCAGGCATTTCCCTCAGCAATGGATATAGCGAAGGTCTCAGCACGTGTATGCCACTGAAGGCTAACATTGAACAATGAACATTTAATTCTGAATCCTGAAGCAGGAACCCCTTCATCGCCTCTGGTCGGACTTCGCCGGTTTCTATGTTAGTCCATCCGCGCATGCGCATCGCATCGTCGAATATCAGGTAGCGCTTTGTCTGTCGGCTGCTTACAAGCAGTGCCGCCTCGCCGTCCACCTCCAACACTCTGTCAAGGTCTGCATTGCTCAGGATGTCCACATTGTGTATCAGAACTGGCGACTTCTCGTCGAGCAGCGGCAGTGCCTTTCGTATTCCCCCTCCCGTTTCCAGCAGTTGCTCTCTCTCGTCGCTTATGCGAATATCAATGCCGAAGTTATTATTCTCGGCAACATAGTCGATTATCTGGTCAGCAAAATGGTGCACATTTATTACAATCCGCTCAAAGCCTGCCGCCTTGAGCTTCCCTATAACGTGCCACAGCAGCGGTTTGCCGCCCACCGGAACCAGCGCCTTAGGCATCGTGTCAGTCAATGGTTTAAGGCGTGTTCCCAGCCCTGCTGCGAATATCATTCCCTGTTTCATGGGTGCAAAGATACTACTTTTTTCGCAACTTACATTCATAATGCAGAATTTTTGTTTCTTCTTTGCCGAACATCGCGCGCACACGCGCACGGGAATTTTGATTTTTTGTTGCCACTTTTGCCACTAATGCCACAAAGCCCCTGTTCATCGAGGTTTCGGGAGTGGCAAAATGGTGGCAAAGTGACAAAATCCGCCCGATTTTAAAATCAGCGCTTTAGGCACTTTCAAGAAACTGTCGTAGCTTGAAAGAGTCTCTTTCGTTACGGGAAAGTGACTCTTTCGAATTACGAAGGACACTCTTCCGAATTACGAAGGATACACTTTCGTAATACGAAACCACCACGTTAATGCTTTCACGATCGACTTATGAATTAGCACATAAAATATGTTAAAAACCATAAGATTTTGTCACTTTGCCACTTTTTTTGCCACTCTCTAACACTCTGATTTCAAGAACTTTAACCCTAAAGTGGCAAA